>CAYHAT010000056.1:0-13355 GCA_964354675.1 uncultured Actinomycetota bacterium
CTGGATGATGAACGACGAGAGCGCGAAGTTCTTCCGCTGTTCGTGCTCCTGCTGCGGCTGCTGCTGCGACGCCCTGCGCCAGATCTCGGAGTTCAACGCGCCGGGCTTCATCGCCCCTCCCCACTTCCTGCCCGTCATCGACCTCGCGGCCTGCAATCACTGCGGTAAGTGCGCCAGGGCCTGCACCATGCAGGCCATGGAGGTGTCGAACGAGGGCGAGGCCAAGCGGCATCTCCACAAGCAGGAACGCTGCATCGGTTGCGGGGTCTGCGTCGTGACCTGCCCTGAGAAAGCGCTGAGCATGCGGGAGGCGCCGGGATACGAGAAGCCGCCCTCCGGCTACGCGGCTTATGTGGCAAAATATGGGCGCAACTTCGTCGCCAACGGCTTCCGGGTCTTGGCCGAGCGCATCCGCAGCGCGTAGGCGCATGCAACGCGCGCAGGAGATCGCGCGCCGGTCGCCAGCCAGCCTCATGCGCCGCCTGCAGATCCTTGTGAGATAGCGTGGTATCCCCCGGTAGTGGCGGCGCTGGCCGGTGGCCATGGCTCTTGATCCCGTTTTATCACCCGCTCACCCACACTTTTCGTAGAAGACTGAATATTAAGTTGCCATATGTATAAAAGTTCTCTTCCGTTCGCGGACGGTTTTTGTTATTCTGGAGCGGGGTAAATTGTATTAAGTCTTGGTTCACACTTGACCCCACTGCAGTGTTACTCGGGGTCAGCTTGCTTGCACAAGGGGGGAGAAAGATGTCGATTCATCCATCACGCCTTTTCCTGATCCTGACGTTGGTGATGCTGCTCGCCATCCTCGCGGTAGGCGTGGCTCCCGCCGTCGCGGAGCCGCAAGATCCCACACCGGAGACCTCCAGCGGCTACGAGGTCTCAAAGGTGACCGAGGACTGGACCATGTGGGACGGCATAACCCTGCCGGTATCCGTTTATTATCCGGCGGAGCCCGGCCCGGAGGAGGTCTTTCCGGCTATAGTGCTAATCCACGGCTGGACCCTGGACAAGTCGATGACCGAGTGGGCGGCGGAATACTATGCCACAAGAGGTTATATCTGCGTGGCGTTCACCGCGCGCGGCTGGTTCGGCGCCGGGGGAGAGGTCGGATGCATGGACCCCGAACACGAGATGAAGGACGTGAGTCACATCATCACCCTGCTCGCGCAGGATGAGCGTTTCCCCCTGCTCACTGACGACAAGGGCCCGGTGGTCGGCATCACCGGCGCCTCCATGGGTGGCTGTTTCTCCTATCTCATGGCACCCCGCAAGGACCCCCGACCGGGAGATCCCGGGGACCCGCGCATAAGGGCGGTGGTGCCCATGCATGGCTCCTTCGACCTGCTCTTCTCCCTCTATCCCAACGGCGTGATCAAGTGGTTCTGGACCACCGCGCTGCTCGTATCCACCTACATGGGGGACCTCACCGGTTTCATGATGAACATGCTTACCATCTCCATGGACCAGGAATCGGACGGGTGGCAGAAGCTATACGCCATCATCGACGCCGTATGGAAGATGATTCCACCCATCACCAGCGTTACCACCGAGCTGCCTTACATCTACGGCATCGCCTTCGAGCGCAGGAGATCCGAGGAGGCGTACGCCAAGCAGTTTTTAAAGGAGCGCTCGGCCCGCTACTGGTGCGACGAGGAATACGACGGGGTGGTGGAACACCCCATCACCGCCCCCATGCTCATCCTGGCCGGCTGGAACGATGACCTCTTCTACGCCAACGAAGGGCTGATGGCATATTCATATACCGAGGCCCCCAGGCGCATCATCATCACCAACCACGGCCACCTCGGCTGCTATCCCGGCCCCTACCCGGTCGAGGGTATCGGCAGCCCGGAGAGCGCTTGGGTGATGGAGCAGGTGGACATGTGGTTCGACCATTTCCTCAAAGGCGTGGACAACGGCGTCGAGGACGAAGCCCCGGTGGCCTTCTACCGCGACCGCGACCCGGCCGTTTTCGGGGAGGCGGCGGCATACCCCATACCGAACACCCGCCAGGTCTCTTATTTCCTGGGCGGGAAGAGCACGGACGGCCGCGGCAAGCTGAGCACCCGCCGGCCGGCGGGTTCCTCGGGTTACGACCTCCTCGTGAACGTCGGGTTGACCGGCTCGCTCTCGCTGTTCTATTTCCAGGACGCCCCGCAGCTGATCGGGGGCCAGGCCATGGATATCCCGCGCAAGATGGACCTCATGGAGATACCGTTCACCGAGGCGGGTTATACGAGCGATCCGCTGAAGCGGGACGTGACCATCATGGGTACGCCCCTCTTCGAGGCCTATTACCAGTCCTCAGCCGATTTTACCCAGCTCATCCCGTGGCTTTACGAGGTCACGCCCGACGGCAGGGAGATATTGGTATCGCGGGGTTGGTTCGAGGGATACAGCGAGCAGCCGTGGACCTTGACGGGCACGCAGGGCCCGCTGGAGATGCAGGCCTGCTACCACCGTTTCACGGCGGGGAGCCGTATCAAGTTGGAGGTCGCCACGGCGGATGCCATCTCGTGCTGGCCGTACTGGGGGCTAAACTTCATTCTCCTGCAGCGCCGCGCGGGCGCGGCTTCCCGCGTCATCCTGCCCGTGGTGCCCAACGCATACTGAGGGGGTCGTGTCTTCGATCTTCGGTTTCGTATTTTAGCGTTGAGCAGTGCTTATTTATTGGAAGAACCGAAGATCGAAGACACGGCCCCACCATCCAGTCCGCCGACGATCACTTCCTCCCAATCCATGCCCTAAGCATCTCATCGCCTCCCCGGGTGGACAAGCACCCCGTCGCCCTCACAGTGACGCCTATGTAGAACCCCTGCCCGGGGAACTACTTGGTCGGTCGCAGCGAGCGCCTTACCCGGAAAACCTGCTTTAGTGAGAGGCTCGTGGCGCGGAGCGAGACCATTACCCAGAGGCCCCGGGCCGGAAGAACGCCGCGCCGTCACACTGTAACCCACCACATGTTCAGGAAATGTCACTTGACAAAGTTATATATTTATATTAAGTTACATAACTATGACAATTACAGTGAGGTGAAGGAAATGATCGGGCAGACACTGGCGGAGAGATACCGCGTTGTAGAAAGGCTGGCGGGCGGGGAGTTCCTCTCCACCTACCTGGCCGTGGATATGGCCATCGGGATAGAGGTCGAGGTCGATGTCCTGGCGGTGCAGATGTCGGAGTGCACCGTACCGGCCCAGCGCCTGGAGGAGATCCTGGATGCGGCGATGCATGTGCGCGGCTCCCACATCTCCCCTATGCATGGCTGGGGCGAAGAGCTCGAGGACGGCTTCTTCTTCGTGGTCAGGGAGAAAATCGCTGGCGCGTCCCTCGCCGAGGTCCTATCCGGTACAGGAGAGCTGCCACAGCAGCAGGTCGCCGAGGTAACCGGGGCGGCGGTGGAAGTGCTGGCGGAGGCCTACGGGAGCGGCCTCTTCTATCTGGGTTTGAATCCCGGCCAGGTCTGGCTGGACGGCAGGGGAGGAGTGAAGTTCTTCCGCATCGGGTTCGCATGGATATTGGAGGAGATGGAACCCACGCTGGCAGCGCGCGTCTCCCCCTACAGGGCGCCGGAGACGGATGGAGGCAAGGAGGGTTCCCGCACCTCGGACGTCTATGCGTTGGCAGTTATGGTGCGCGAGATGCTGCCTGCCGGCGAGGTTTCCGGCCGCCTCGAATCCCTGCTCACGATGGCCATAGACCCGCTGCCCAGGCGCCGCCCTTCCTCCCCCCGCCTCTTGCTGGAGGAGCTGGAGGGTGGGGGAAGCGGCGGCGGGCGTGGAATACCTCCCGGCGAACCCGACGGCCGGGAGGGATCCGCCAAGAACGGTGGTCCACTGGGGCCCACCACAAGCAGTGGCTCGCAGGCATCCACTACAAGCGGCGGCGGGCTGAGTTTCCTCAAGCGCGATGCCCCCTCGGATTATATCTCCCTCACGCAGCGGCCGCGCAGGCGCATTCTCCGCAACCTGCTTTTCGTGCTCGCGGGCGGATTGGTCCTGTGGCTGGTCTTCGCGGCCGTATCCGGTCTGCTGGGCGGCAAGGGCTCCGAGCAAGCGCAGGCTCCTCCGGCGGTGGAGGAGAGGGTCACGCTGCCCGACCTTCAAGGGCTTACAGCCGGGGAGGCCGAGAACGTACTCGAGGGACTGGCGCTCGAGCACACTTCCCGCGAAGCGCCTTCCCGCCTGTGGTCTGCCGGCCGGGTGGTGGCGCAGGAGCCCGGCGAGGGCTCGGTGCTGCAGCCAGGAGACATGGTGTGCCTGGTCATCAGCACGGGAAGGGACGAAGACGCGTCCGGCGACGCGGCGGGCGGCCAGGGGTCCCCTGAGACCACGCCCTCCGCTCCCCCTTCCGGGCAGGTGCCGGCGCCCTCCGCGGAGACCCCGCCGTCCTCGCTGCAGGCGCCGCTCACACCGCAACCTCCTCCCCTCGCCAACACGCCTCCCCGCTCCGTGCCCTTCCTCTCGTCCCGCAGCGGCTCCGCGCCGCTTTACGTGGTTATGGACGGCAGCGGCTCCTGCGACGCCGACGGCGGCATCGTCCGTTATGTCTGGGACTGCGGCGACGGCACGGTCCTCGAGGGGGTCAGCGTGCAACACGTCTTCGATCCCGCGGTCATCCCCACTCGTTTCCGGGTCGTCCTGGAGGTCTGCGACGCAGGCGGCCTGAGCCATTCCTCCGCGGTCACGGTGGAGGTATATTGAGTTGGTTTCCACCCGGAAGGAGAACCGCCCCGAGAGGCTGGCCAACAAGGGAAGCCCGCAAAGGCCCCGCACAACCGTGGCCTTGCCATGGGGCCGGCGGGCTTTCCAGGCCGGTTTTTCGCAGGGCCGCCCGGCAGGCGGCCCGAGGGGCGGAAAGGCACCCTTCATATGCCGGGCGTCAGCCCTGCCCCTCCTCATCCTACCCCTCCTAACCCTCCTCTTTATCTCCTTCCACCCGCTATCCTCCCCGGCCGCAACGGCCGGGGAGGTGGCACCCTCCTTCCGCTGGCCGGCGCAGGGAGAGGTGGCGTGTCCCTTTCGCCTCTCCCTGGGACCTTACGGCGCCGGCGGCCATGCCGGTATAGACATCGCCTTGGCACGGGGCAGTGAGGTCCGCGCTTCCGCTCCCGGCATGGTGGGTTTCGCAGGTGGCACGCCCCTGGGCGCATGCGTGAGCGTCATCCACCAAGGCGGCTTCAAGACCACCTACGTCTCCCTCGGCGCGGTCTCGGTGCGGCGGGGCCAGGAGGTCGAGGCGGGGCAGATGGTAGGTATGAGCGATGGGTCGAAGGACCGCTCGAGTTCCTCGCCCCACCTTCATTTCGGCATGTTCTTAAACGGGACGGCCATGGATCCACTGCCGCTGCTGCAAGGGCGGCTCCTCGACCCCGGGGAGAGCCTGTTCCTCGGGCCCTGGGAAGACCAGAAGGCCGTCGATTCCTATTTCAGTTACCACGACGATGGGGGTTTCTTCGATTGGTTGAGCCGCGGGTTTAAATGGGTGGGCAGGACGGTGGGCAATGCCTGCACGGCCGCGGTGGGTGCGGCGGGAAAGGCGCTGGGCGCGGCCTGGAGATGGACGTGCCGCGCGGCCCGTGCGGCGGGCGGGGCCTGCGCGGCTTTTTACAACACCTGCATCGCGCCGTGGTTAGTGCCGTTCTGTAAGGGCGTGGTCGAAGTGGCCAGGGCGGTCATCTCCAACCGCTACGTGCAGGCGGTCCTGGCCGGGGTGGCGGCGGCGTTGGTCGTCTGCCTGGCGGTTGCGGGTATAGCGCTGGCCTTCGGGCTCTCCCTCGTAACCGCTATAACCGCTGCCGTCGTCGGCAGCATAGCCGCCATCGGCTACAGCATCTACTATGCTTTTACCGCCGGCGATTCCTTCTCCTTCGGAGGCTGCTTCTTAGGGTCCCTGAGCGTAGGGGCGGCGGCGGCCGGCTCCTGCATCCTTCTCTCCTACCTGGCGCCGCTCATCGGCACTGGTTGGTCAAACCTGGGATGGTTGGGATTCGGCAAAGCCTTCCTCATCCACGGCTGTGCCGACTCCCTCGTATATATCGTGTTCTGCCTGTGCACCGGGAGAGAGGTATCGCCCCTGGGGGTACTGACCTCGTTCTTCGTCGGCGGTATCACTGGTGGCATCGGCAAGCTGGTAACGGCGGGCATCCTTTCCCAGGGGGCGGCCCAGGCGCTGGCGGCGGGATGGTTTTCTTCCGGGGGAGCGTTGCTCACGGGAGAGGGAGCCGCTACGCTATCCGCTTACGCATGGGCGGTCACCACGCAGTTCGCTTACAAGGCTGCTTACGTGCTCTTCTGTGGATGCGCCGGGTTCCTCGGCGATGTCGTCATCCGGGCCGTGAGCGGGGTGAGGCCCTCCATCACGGAATCGCTGCTCTGCTTCGGCGGGGGTGCCCTGGTGGGGGTAACGAACATGGCAGGCGGTGGTGAAGGTTTGGCCGGCCTCATCTCGCGCATGAGCGGGGGCAGGTTGAGGGTGACCAGCGACCTGGCCAAGGCATTGGTGAGCAAGTCTCTGTCCAAGGGACTGAAGGAAGGTTCTTCCCGGCTGCTGCGCCTGCTCGGGAGAAAGGGGAAGAGGGCGCAAGAGAGCCTGTGGCAGTTAAAGATGGGAGGTGAGGTCTGAGATGAAAGAGACCATGCCGACCTGGCCCCAGACCCTTCTCATAAGCGCTTTCGGTATGGCGTTCATCGTTTGCGGGTACTTCCTTTCCCGCATGCGCGAGAACTGGGGGTCCTCGGCCTGGGCGGTGCTGGCCCTTCTGATCCTCTCCGGGATGGGATTTGTGGCAACGGTTCTACTGTTCTATATGCGTCCCCAGCATGGCGCTAAGGCATTTCCGTTCCTGCTCGTCTTCCTCTTCGGCCATGCAGCGCTGGTAGCGGTATTGTGGAGGATAGGGATCTTCGGGCGGTAGGTCGAGGAGTCGCCGGCTTAAAGGGCCTGGCTCCTGGGCGAGCGGGAGGGCTCCTCCAGGTGCCGCTCGACACGGGGCCGGGCCGCCATATTGGGTATGATGAGCGCCAAGGCCCAGAAGATGACCAGGAGACCGCAGACGATGGCGAATATCACCATGCACCAGGCTTTCCCGCTCACCAGGGTGGCTACGCCCCATAGGGCGGCGAAGACGGTCAGGGACACCATGATGCGGCTCCTTCTCACCGCCGCGCTGTTCCTGCGGGGGGTTCGCGCGGGAGCCGGACGGAGCCGGCCTTCCCGGCCGGCCCTCGCCACTACTCCGTAGTCGCTTGGCCCCCTGTCGCGGTGTTGCGCCGCGCCCCGGCCATTGCCGGATTCTATGGAATTGGCCATCTCCTGCATGCTGCGCTGGAAGCTCTGAGTGGAGGCGAGAGGTGATTCCTCCAGCTTGCCCCGGATTATGGGAGGGACAATGGCCAGCATGGCAATCAAGCCGAGCAGGAGCAAGGCCAGTATCTCCAAGCCGATCCCCCCTGCATTCCAGGTCCTCGCTGAGCCGTCGCGGGACCAGAAACACTACATATAGTTCTTGTACGGTCTACCGTCGCTCTACATAATGTATTTCCACCACCCTCGAGTTTTTCCTTCATCGTGTTCGATTTACTTAGTACCGCGATCCCTGGAGGATATGCCAGTGGTGGCGGCTATAATGGCATTACCATGAACACCATGGATGAAGAGCGCATCTACACCGTTGGGGAGGTCAACCGGCTGGCGGACAACCTCCTGCAAGGCCTGGTCGTGTGGGTTGAGGGCGAGGTGTCCAACCTGCGCCCCTATCCCAACTACACTTTTTTCAGCCTCTCGGATGAGGACGCGTCCCTCTCCTGCATCGTTTTCCGTGACGCGATACGGGAGATGGGATTCGAACTGAGGGAGGGGATGAGCGTCCTGGCCAAGGGGCGCCTCGGTGTTTACGTACGCAGGGGGCAGTTCAGGCTCAACGTCCTAGAGGCCCAGGAGTCCGGGGAGGGAAGGCTGCGCCGCGAGTTCCTGCTGCTCATGCGCAAGCTGTCCAAGGAGGGCCTCTTCGAGGAGGGTATCAAGAAGCCTCTGCCCGCCTACCCGGACGTGGTGGGATTGATCACCTCCCTCGAGGGCGCGGCGGTGCGCGACGTGGTCATCAACCTCACCCGGCGCTTCCCGGCATCGCGTCTCGTGGTGCGCGGGGTGCGGGTGCAGGGGGACGAGGCGGTCGGGGACATCGTGGCGGCTATAGAGCTCTTCAACCGCTGCTTCCCGGTGGACGCGCTCATCCTGGCCAGGGGTGGAGGCTCCCTGGAGGACCTGCAGCCCTTCAACACCGAGGAGGTGGTGCGGGCCATAAGGTTATCCGCCATACCGGTGGTGACCGGCGTGGGGCACGAGCCGGACATCACCCTCTCGGACCTGGCGGCCGACTTCCGCGCCAGTACCCCCACCGGGGCGGCGGAAGCGGTGGTGCCCTCCTCGCCCGAGGTACTCGCCCTGCTGCGTGAAAGCGAAGTGTGCCTCGCCGCCGGCCTGCGGCGCCGGCTTCACCGCCTGGAGAGAGACCTTGGTTCGTTGGAGAAGAGGCGCCCCTTCTCCGACCCGGCCATGATCGTGAGCCAGGCCATGCAGCGCATGGCGGACGCCGAAGCGCGGCTGTTGACCACTGCACGTGTCTCACTGGAGAGGAAGGGGCGTGGGCTGGACGCGGCATACCTGTCCCTGGCGCGTTATCCGCGCGAGTACCGGGAGCTGCCGGGCAGGATAGAAGCGGCGGCGCGCAAGCTGGGTTCCAACGTCGTGGCCTGGCGAAGGTGGAAAAAGAGGGAACCGGACCTGCGAGACAAGGAACTGAGGTCGGCGGTTCTGGCCATGCTGGGCCGCGAGGAGGGGCGGGTACGGTTGGCGGCCTCCCGCCTGGAGGCCTTGAGCCCGCTTGCGGTGCTTGCGAGAGGATATGCCATATTGACCAGGGAGGGGGAGACGAAACCGCTGACCGACAGCGCCGAGGTGGGAAAGGGCGCTGCAGTGGACGTGCGCCTGCACCGCGGCAGGCTGTACTGCGAGGTCAAGGACGTGGAGATACAAGAGGGTGGGGGAGAAGCGTAAAAGAAACGGGGGTGATACGGTGAGCGAGATGACCTTCAAGGAGATGATGGGGAGGCTGGACGAGATCACGGCAACCCTGGAGAAGGAGGACCTCGAGCTCGAGGAAGGGCTGCGCCTCTTCGAGGAAGGGGTGGGCCTGATCAGGGAGGCCAGGCAACGTCTCACCGCGGCAAGCTCCAAGGTGGATAAGCTGATCGGCTCCATGGAGGAGGGATTGGGCACCGAGGAGTTCGAGCTGGAGACGGCCTGCGAGGAAGGGGAATAGGACGCGGGAGGGAGGAAAGAGTAACAGAGGCAGGATGTGGTAGGCATGCCTGCGGTCAAGCAGGCACTTACGTAGGTGTGATATATAGTCATATAATATTCCCTGGTTGAGGATAAGGAGAAAGAGGACGAGCTACCTACTGGAACAGACTCAGGTCGGAACACGTCAAATCGGCAGATGAAGAGACAAGAGAGACTGAGAGTACGGAAACGCAGGAAGAGGCAGACCATCATCAAGGTGGCCTTGGCCTTGTTGCTCATCGGCGGCCTGGTAGTGGGTATCATGAACTTCGATGCCGTCAAGACCTGGGCGGGCAAACACTACTTCCGCTTACGATGGGAAGATCCACAGATCACCGAGAAGGAAGATCCCGAACTAATCAGCAAGCTCGACAAGTGGATGGATCCCTCCAAGAACCTCAACATACTCTTCATCGGCATCGACCGGGGTAGCGTGGCCGGCGAGGAGGGCTATACGCGCTCCGACGTGATGATCCTAGCCTCGGTGAACGTCGAGAAGAAAAAGGCCGTGCTCATCTCCTTCCCTCGTGATACCAGGGTCACCATACCCGGGTACGGGACGGAGAAGATCAACGCCGCCCACTCCTTCAGCGGCCCGGCGGGAGCCATCGAAGTGGTGGAGAAGCTCTCGGGTCTGGACATCAACGGCTATGCCGAGGTCGATTTCGAGGCCTTCAAGAACATCGTCGACGCCATCGGAGGCGTCACCCTATACCTCGATTACCCTATACTCGACCCCAAGATAGGGGCCCTTCCCAAGGGAGACGTCTTCCTTAACGGGGAGGATGCCCTCATCCTGGTCAGGAGCCGTGAACTTCCCCGCGGGGACCTCGACCGTATCGACAATCAGAAGAAGTTCCTCAAGGCGGTGATGGAGAAAGCGATAGCCGTCAGGGATCTCCAGTCTCTGCTCAGGATACTCGATGCCGCGGTGAAGTACCTGGACACCACCTTGGACCCGGACATGATCTTCACCCTGGCCGAGGCGCTGCAGGGCATGCAGGTGGAGGACGTGGAATTCGTAACCCTGCCGGGTGATGAGCCTGAGCCCGCAGCCGGCCAGCCCTGGTATTACGTCTATAACCAGACCGCCGCCGCAACGCTCTTCCAGAACATCAAGCTCTACTGCAGCGTGCTGACCCCGGAAGAACAAGCGGCTGAGGCGGCCAAGGAGCAACAGCAGGAGCGTTTGGCCGAAACGGACACCGAGGAGGACCGTACCAGCGTGGACCTGGCGGTGCTCAACGGCGTGCGCTGGGAGGGCATGGCTGCCCAGGTCGCCGAGATCATGGAGGGCAAGGGCTACAAGGACGTCTCAACGGGCAACACCGTCAACCCTTACGAGGAGACCACGGTGTATTACGCCCCCGGCTTCGAGGCTGAGGCGCGCATGGCGGCCCGGGACCTGGACCCCGACGCGGATTTCGTCATCGTAGAGGACGCCGACGTGGCCATCACCTACGATGCCGACATCATCCTGATCGTCGGCAAGGACTACGTCAACGACTGAATCCCGTAACCCTGAAGGGTCAGAGTTCAGGGTCAGTGATCCTTAGCTTTATTCCTTACCCGCGCCTCTAGGACAAGGATCATTTCAGAGCCGGTTTGAAGTAGCTCGCAGATATATATAGTGGCTACGTAATACATCTCCGGCCGGTTGGATCCAACACCCCTGCCTCTACCAACGCGGTTCGCGAACGCGTATCCCACCCTGCAACCCGGAATGCAACAGGGGAGCAGCCTGCGGCCTCAAGCATCTTAGGTTGCGTTATAATCGGCGCAGGTATACAAAGCGAGCAAGGCGTACCACATGAAGCGCGGTGGATATCTTCTCGTCCTAGGGGCCATAGTCCTCTTCAGCACCATCGAGGTGGTTGCCAAATATCTCCAGTCCGGCGAGGGCGCAGCCGGCCAGGTCGGGCCGACGCAGGTCGCTACGCTGCGCTTCCTGTTCGGGGCCGCCTTCATCCTGCTCCTCCTTATGGGACAGCGACAGGGAAGATTCGTGGCCGCTGCCTTCAAGCAGGACGGCCTGCCCATCGCCCTGCTGGGGGCGGTGGGCGTTTTTCTCACCTTTTTCCTCCTGCACGAGGGCATCGAATCGACCAGCGCATCCACGGCGGCGGTCATCTTCTCTATGAACCCGGTGTTCACCGTGCTCATAGCCTCCCTGGTGCTGCGCGAGCGGCTGGGGATAGTGGGTTGGTTGGGTGTGGGCCTCGGGTTATTGGGCGCCTTTGCCGCCATAACCGGCTTCCGGTTCTCCGGCCTGTTCTCCCGGGAGGATTTTCTGGGCAGCATACTCGTACTGGTGTCCGCGGCCACATGGTCCGTTTATACGGTTTACGGCAAGAGGTATTCGGAGCGCTACGGGAGCGCGGTGATCTCCTTTCTGACCATGGCCATCGGTTCGGGGCTGTTGGCGGTGCTGCTCACCATACGAGGGGGTTGGGGAGAGATGGCGGGATACGATCTGCGGGCCTGGGCCTGGCTCCTGTATCTGGGGGTCGTCACCGTGGGCCTCGGATACATCCTTTATTTCGAGGGGATGCGCCGCGTACCCGCATCCCGGGGGGCCAGCCTCTTCTACCTCAAACCGGTACTGGCCCTGATCCTCGCCCACTTCGCGCTGGGGGAGCCCATCTCCTATACCCTGCTGCTGGCCTCGGTGATGGTCGCATCGGGGATCCTCCTGGTCACCCTCCCCCCCGTCCGCCGGTGAAGGCGCGGCGGGTGCTATAATGGACGCGAAATGAAAGCGGAACCGAGGTACTCAACCGGCGATCGGAGCGCATAGATGAAAGCTAGGTCTTCCCGCCTGGCTGCTGCCGCGCTCGCATGCGTCCTGCTCTTCCCGGCATTCTTCGCGAGTTCCTGTACCCAGGCAGAACCCTCATATCGCGTGGCACTGATCGGCTTCAAGGGGGGCGAACAGGGCGAGGAGCGCAATACCCTGGCCGAGTTCGGTCAGCGCAGGGTCGAGGCGGAGCTGGGGGTCGAGGTGGACTTCATCCTGCCGGGATCGCAAGAGGATATAGAGGACCTCTTCTCAGACACCGGAGACGGTTACGACCTGGTGGTCTCCCTGGGGCAGGATTCCTCCCTGGACATGCTCTTCGCCCGGCCCGAGGATACGGAGATCGAGGCCGCCGCTCTGGACTTCGAGGTCTCCCAGCCAGTGCCGGGGGAGCAGGAGGCCTCCCTGGTCCGCTACCGCGTCGAGGAGGGGTCTTACGTCTGCGGTTACCTGGCGGGGTGGTTGAGCGGCCGCACCGATCACCCCATGACCAACGCCATGCCCCTGGCCGCATTCATCGGCGCGATGGACGACTCGCTGGTGGTTTACTACAACAGCGGTTTCACCAAGGGGGTTAAGGCCGGCTCCCCCCAGGGAGGCACCCACAGCTACTTCCTGGAGACGGCCGACGACTCGCAGCAGGCGAGATCCTACGCCGAGGAGGCGGTGAAGAAGGGCGTGGATATCATCTTCTGCTCCCCGGGGCCCTTCAACGCGGAGGTGCTGGAGGTGGCCGAAGAGAAGAACATCCTCGTTATCCTGGTCGGCGCCGACCGCTCGTACGAATCACCGGAGCACGTCCTCACGTCCTTGTTGCTCAGGGACGACAATGCCGTGTTCGAGGCGGTGAGGGCCGCCCTGGACGGAGACCTGGAGGCGGGGCGCCAGGCATGGGGCATAGAAGAGGGCACCTGGAGCATCGCGCCTTTCCACGGCAACGACCCCTACATCCGCAAAGAGCTCAAGGAGGAGCTGCGCGTGCAGGAAGAGAAAGCCGGCGATATCGATTTCTCCTCCTGACCCACAACGATCCGCGCTTCAGGCCGGGGGTCAGCCCTCCATTTTCCACAAATATCTGTTCGATCCGGGATTTCTCTCATGTCATATCTGCGCTCGTGAGCAACGTATAGCATGTAGAAGGTCGTGCCTCAGTGAAGGCCTGACCCCCGATGTGGAAAGCCGCCACGTCGCTGTGCTCCTCACGACAAGT
>CAYHAT010000057.1:0-10272 GCA_964354675.1 uncultured Actinomycetota bacterium
GTGGGGTCAGCGTCTTGCGTTTTGCCCCCGCAGGGGGCGAAATGTCAAGACCTGACTCCCACTTCCCATTACCTGTGACCAACGTCATGGTATTTCCCATTACCTGAGACCAACGTCATGGTAGAACGACCGCCTCCTCCGCCACCGGCTCCAGGCCTAAAAGCGCGCCCAGGGCTCCGCGCAGCGCCCGCTCGAAGCTGAGGGCGTCGAAATCCGCCAGGCGCTCCCGCTGCGCGGCCATTATCCTCTCCCGCAGGAAAGCGTCTCGTTCCAGCCGGTCCAGCAGTTCCGCCAGTAGGGCGTAGTCCTTCTCGAAGTAGAGCACGCCGGCCCCGCCCATGGTCTCCGGCACCGCCCCCGCGGCGTAGGCCAGGACGGGCAGGCCGAAGTGGAACGACTCCAGCAGGGGTACGCAGAACCCCTCGTGCTCGCTCATGGACACGTAGTAATGCGAGCGCAGGTAACAGGACTTGAGGCGGGAATCGCTCACCTTACCCAGGAAATGCACGCGGTCACCGATACCCATGCGGCGCGCCAGCGACAGCAGGGCGGAATAGTAGGTGTTCAGCAGCGAACCCGCCACCACCAGGCGGGAGGCGGCGTTGATGCCGCGGTGGTAGCAGTAGAAGAGCTTGACGATGTCCTCCACGCACTTGTTGGGCACCACCCTCCCCACGAAGAGGAGGTTGACCTTGCCGTCCTGCAGCCGCCGCGAGAAATCTTCATCCTCCTCCACCCCGTCCAGCTTGTCGAGGGGCGGATTGATGGGCAGCACCCCCGTTCTCTCCGCGGGGAAGCCCGCCTCCACCAGCTCGCGGCGATTGAAGTCGGAGTCCCCCAGGGCCAGGTCGCATACGGCGAGTTGCGGGATGAGGTCCCTTCCCATGCGGCACAGGTTGGCGGCCTCGGGGTAGAAGCGTTCGTAAAACCAGGCCGGCGTGATGTTGTGGTAGACGAGTACCTTGCGGCTGCGGCTCTCCACGTAATACTGATAGTTGCCGCAGTAGATGGAGTAGTGGTAGATGAGCAGGTCGCCCTCCTCGCCCATGAACTCGCGGTAGGAGTGGTCGTAAGAGGCGACGCGCTTGCCGAACTCGTCCATGCCGTTGGCGTAGATGCGCGACTCGAACCCCCACTCCGTGACCAGCCGGTGGATGGCCAGGGCCTGGTTGGACACGGCGTCCCCCGCGTCCATGCGGGGCACGATCTGGTGCACCCTCACTTCCCGCCCCCTTCCCCCTCCTCCAGGACGGCGGTGAAGTTGCGCACCACCTCGTCCCAGGAGTAGTTGGCGAGCACGTAATCCCTTCCCCTCTCCCCCATCCTCTCCCGTCCCGCCGGGTTGTCCAGGATGAACGAGAGCGCCTCGTGGAAGCCGGGGTAGTCCGTGAACCATAACCCCCCGCCGCTTTTCTCCACGTGGTGGCGGGTGACGGCGCAGTCCCCGTGGATGAGGCAGGGCAGCCCCGCCAGCCAGGCCTCCAGGATCATGATGGAGAAGCTCTCCTTGGTGGAAGGGTGACAGATGAGGGTGGCCGCGGCGTAGGCATCGCGCAGGTCCCGCTCGTCCACGAAGCCCACGTCGATGACGCGATTGCGGAAAGAGAAGGGTATCTCTACCTGGCCCGCCCCGGTGAGCACCAGGCTCACCTCGCGGCCGGTGTTCTCGAGGAAGTTGCAGAAATAGCGCAGCAGCAGCGGGGTATTCTTGGCTATCTCCCGCCGCCCGGTATAGAGCACGAAGTCCCCCTCGATGGCGTACTTAAAGCGGAAGCGCTCGCCGTTGGCAGCATAGGGGGCGAAACCCATGCCCACCACCCGGCCCGGCAGGTCCTCACCGCAGATGCGCCTGGCCAGCTCCATCTCGGGCACGCTGTTGAACATCAGCCCGCGGGCCGCGCGCATGAGCTTCTTGTATATCTCGTAATAGGCGTAGGGCTCGTCGTGCAGGCAGGGGATGATAAAGGATTTTTCCGGCACCTCCAGCACCCCCTGGTAGGTGGTGCCGAAGAGGTAGGGGGTGAAGACGAAAGCGCGGTAGTCGCCGCGTTTCTCCCCCAGGTAGCGGCGCAGGGCGTCGCTGGTGACCACGTTGCGGATCCAGAACTCCTGCCGGCGGCGCGATACCTGCTCGCCGGCCAGGATGCGCGTCTCGGTCTTGAAGACCTTACGGGTGTATTTGCGGCTCTCGGTGGGGAAGCGGCGCACGGTGATGCCGTGCACGGTCTCCTCCCCCGCCGGGAAATGGTTAGTCCAGCTGTAGGGGTCGAGGGCACACGTGGTGAGCACCTCCACCCGCCAGCCGCGGCCGTCCAGCTCCTCGACCAGCAGGCGGGTGAGGGTCTCGGCCCCTCCCACCACCTGGGTGCCATAGCGTACGGGGACGAAGGCGACGGTCTCCGCGCCGGCGGCCATTACCTCCTCGCCTTCAGGAGGTAGCGCCTGGGGGCGAAGAGCAGCTCCGCCAGGTCGCCGCTCTCGATGGCGACCCCTCCCAGCTTCTTCTTCCATCCCTTCTTCTCCGCCTGGGCGAACTCACCGGTCACGGACACCTCCACCTCCCGGAAGCCTGCGCGCTCGAAAAGGCCGCGCATAGTCTCCGGGTGCACCAGCCGCAACAGGGTGGGGTCACCGAAGGCCTCCTCCACCCCCAGCACCGAGCGGGGGTGGTGGTTCAAGGCCACCACCATCCCGTCCTTCTCGAGGCGGTCGGCCAGGGCCGTGACCATCCACAGCAGTTCGCGGGAGTCGCCGCGCTCGCCCAGGTCCTGCACGAAGACCGCCTGCAACGACTCCAGCGGCTGGGACTCGAGGTAATCGAGCGGGCGGGCCTGCACGACCTTGAGGTCCCTGTCCTGCCCCATCTTCACCAGGCGCGGGTCCTCCTCTACCCCTATGGCCGGCCGGCCTTCCCCCGCGGCGGCGGCCAGGAAATCCCCCGTCCCGCTGTAGAGTTGGACTATGGGCCGCCCCTCGGGGAACCTCCGCGCGGCCTCCTGCAGCTGTTCCGTCTCGTCGGCCGCAAAGCCCAGCTCCACCCAGGCGGCGTAGCGGTCCAGACCCCCGTGGTAGGAGCGCTCCCGCTCCCGCTTGATCATCTCCAGGAAGGTCTCCATGGAGCGCAGGCACTGGGCGTTGAACTCCCGCTGCTTGGCGAAGAGGGCGTCCATATAGGGGGTCATGAAGCGGCGGATGGCTTTCTTGGACACCAGGATGAAGGGGCCCAGGGGGGAGCGGCGCGCCCCGATGGGGTAGTGGCTGGTGACCTCGGCATACTGCCGGGCGAGCTGGGTGAGGAAGATGAGCTCGTGCAGGGGGTCCAGGCTGACCTCGGCCTCGCCCCCTCCCGTGCGTTCCTCCTCGAGTTCCAGCAGGGGGAGGTCGCGGTAGACGCCCTCGGCGCGGCGTTCCTCCACCCGGCCTGCGATGCGCTTCATAATGGCATCGACGTCGAGCTCCTCGACCTCCAGCGCGAGGTTTCCCGAGGACGTTCCCTCGCTCACGGTCTCGCTCGCGGCGGTTTTCTTATTTTTGCTCATTGACCCTCTCCACCTCTCCGTTCCACCCGCGCGTCATTGCGAAGTTTCCTTTCTTCGCAAGAGGTTTTCGCTCGTGACACCCTTTATCCCTGCCGAGGGGTCAGCGTCTTGCGTTTTGCGGTGGAGGCGTGAAATGACAAGACCTGACCCCTACCCCCATTACATCAGACAAAGGTTTCGGCCATGTTCCAGGCCCCGCTCTCACTACTCAGGGGTCATGGTGATGTCGCATTCCATGGCGAGGTATCCCTCTTCCTTGCCCGGGGAATGCATATCGAAATAGGAGAGCTTGTCCAGCCAGTGGTAATTGATCATCCCGTCCCGGGTATGGGCGGCCACGGAGACGTAGTACCTCCCGTCGAGGATGGGTAGTGAGGATATGCAGAAGTCCATCTTCCCCCTCCCCTCTACGCTTTCTATATCCATTCCCCTCAGGCGGGTGTTGGTGCCGTAGACCATGAACCCCATCTGGTTGTAGAAGCCGAACCCGAAAACGGGGTCCTCGATGGGTTTGCGGGCGGTATAGTGCAGGCGGACTACGATCGACTCCCCGGTCTCGAACTCGGTCGTCTCCTCTCCGTCGCCGCTTAAGACCTCCACCTTGTCGATGACTATCTCCCGCGTGCCGAACTCGCTCCCCTCCGGCCGCATGCGCATGGCCTCGTGGTAATGCTCGGTCACCTCGAAGGAGTCGCCCAGCATCTTCTCCTTGCCCTTCTCCAGCCACAGCACACGGTCGCAGATTGAGGCCGCGATATTCGCCTCGTGGGTCACCAGTACGATGGTCTTCCCCTCCTGCTGCATGCGGGCGATGCGGTTCAGGCACTTGGTCTGGAAGGATTCGTCCCCCACCGCCAGGACCTCGTCTATGAGGAGGATGTCCGGGTTAAGGTTGATGGCGATGGAGAAGCCCAGGCGCACATACATCCCGGAGGAGTAGTTCTTCACCTGGTTGTCGATGAAGGGCCCGAGTTCGGAAAAATCTATGATGCTGTCGATGATCCCCTCCAGCTCGCGCCGCTTGAAACCGAGGATGGAGGCATTGAGGTAGATGTTCTCGCGCCCGGTCAGGTCGGGATGGAAGCCCGCCCCCAGCTCTAGCAGCGCGGCGATGGTGCCGTGGGCGCGTATCTTCCCTTCGTTGGGGCTCATGATGCGCGTCATCATACGCAGGAGGGTGGACTTGCCGGAGCCGTTGGGCCCGATGATGCCCAGGGTCTCGCCCTGGTACACGGTGAGGTCCACGCCTTTGAGGGCCCAGAAGAGGTCGTAGCCGCGCTTGCGGAAGTTGATGATCCTCTCCTTGAGGGTGTAGTTCACGTCCCTGTACAGGCGGAAGCTCTTGCTCACCCCCTCCACCTCGATAGCCGGGGCCTGCGATACCTGCCGGATGCCTATCTCTCTTGCCTTCATCAGATGAACTCCGCGAACTTTCCTTCCAGCCGGCAGAAGGTGACATACCCGAGTACCAGCAGGACCAGGGAGAAGATGACCGTCCCCAGCACCCCCGCCGGGGACATGTAATACGCCGCCGGGCCGTTCACCGGCGAGTTATAGGTTATGCGCTGCCACATAAGGATGATGTGGGTCATGGGGTTGAGCATGTACAGCTTGGCCGCCCATGCGGGCAGGTTGTCGCGAATAAGGGATATGGGATAGATGACCGGGGTCATCCAGAACCAGGCCATGAGGAGTATCTCCGTGAAGTGCTGCACATCGCGGAAGAAGACGTTCAAGGTCGAGAGCAGCAGAGACAGGCCGGCGATGAAGGTCGCCTCAAGGAGCATTAGCAGGGGCAGCGCGAATATCCATGGCGTCATGGGGACCCCGAACACGATCAGGAAGATGATGAGCATCGTCTCCTGCAGCAGGAAGTGGAATGATGATGACCCCAGGTATGACAGGGGCAGGACCTCGCGCGGGAAGTACACCTTCTTCACCAGGTCACCGTTCATGACCACGGACGCCACCCCCTGGCTCAGCGTCTGGGCCATGAAGTTCCAGGGCAGGATGCCCGCCATGAGGTAGAAAGCGTAGTACTGCATGTCCATGGCACGCAACTTGAAGATGATGCCGAAGGCCACGTAGAAGACGACCAGCATCATCAGCGGCGTCACCAGCGACCATATGAACCCGAGGAAGGAGTTCTTGTATTTGACCTTCACCTCCTTGCGGGTGAGGTTGAACAAGAGCTCGCGGTAATCGAAGAGGCGCCTAAGGTTATCCTTCATACCTAAAGAAGTTAAAGTACGTACGTATCAAAAGCAAATACGAGCTAAGTAAGGTGTTGAAAAACCGCAGGGATTGAGACAACCAGCCCGGGAACAAGCAACGCCCTTGGGGTCGGACCTCAAAAGTTGCAGTGCGTATACAGCAGACTTTTAAAAAGTTGCAGTGCGTACACAGCAGACTTTTGAAAAGTTGCAGTGCGTACACAGCAGCGCCCTTGGGGTCGGACCTCAAAAGTTGCAGTGCGTACACAGCAACGCCCTTGGGGTCGGACCTTAAAAGTTGCAGTGCGTACACAGCAGACTTTTAAGGTCCGACCCTAGCTGCCGGTGTAACCCTCGGCGAAAAACCAGGTGGTGGAGGTCCCGGGTACCCCGAGGGCGGCATGGCCACCGCGGCGCCCGGAGTAGTCGAAGTACATGGCCCGCTCCACCACGATGCCCTTGCCCCCCGTCTCCTCGACCACCATGGACACCTCGTCGGCGGGGAGGTACTCGTCCACATGCAGGGTGTAGCGTGAGCCGGGAGCCATATCGCAGAAGGTCTCCTTTGCGAAGCCCTGCTGGGTGAGGAAAGAGAACTTCACCCGCACCGGCGTGGCTCCGGGGTTACCCACCAGCACATATTCGTCGAAGTCCCCGCCGGTGTAGCCCTCCGCGAGAAACCACTTAGCTTGAGGCCCGGGCGCACCCAGGGAGCAGGACCCACCCTTCTTGCCCCCGTAATCGAAGTACATCGCCCTCTCCGCCACCACCGCGAGATCACTCTCCACGCGCACGGCGACCTCGGAGCTAGGCAGGTGGTCGTCCACGTGCAGGGTGAAGCGGGAATGTGGCGCCACCACTGCGTCCACCGTCTTCCCGCCGCCACCCCCGGGCTCGTAGAGTTGGAAGCGCACCGCGGCCGCCTGGTCGTTGGGATTCCCCACCAGCACCCAGGTATCGAAGGAACCGGCGGTATATCCCTCGGCGAAGAGCCATTCCTGCGAGAGCTGCGTCGTTCCCAGGGAGACGTGCCCTCCCCTTCTGCCCCAGCTCTCGAAATACATGGACCGCTCCACCACCACCGGCTTGTCCGCGCTGACCTTGGCCGAGAGCGAGCAGGAGGAAAAACCTTCCACCCCGTCCACGCTCAGCGTAGCGCGCGCCCCCGCCGCCACGTCTATCTCCACCCTCTTGGTGAAGCCGTCCTCGCGCAGGAGGTCTATAGCCACGTGGGCGGACTCGCCGCCCGGGTTGAAGAACAGGACCCAGGTATCGAAGGCCTGGGCCGTGTAACCCTCCGCCAGGTACCACTGTGTGGAGGCGGAGGAGGCGCCGTGCTCGCAGGAACCCCCGTCGTCCTCGCCGCGGTAGTCGAAGTACATGGCCCGCTCGGCGATGATCCCCACATCGCTCTGGACCTGGACCGATACCTCGTCGTTGTAGAAGTACTCGTCCACGTGGACGGTGCGCCGTGACATGGGGGGTAGCGCCACGTCCACCTGCTTCTCCTTGCCGGTGGCCGTGTGCATCTTCACCTGCGCCGCGGCGTTCCCTACCCCCGGGTTGGAGAGGAGGATATACTCGTCGAAGCGGTCAGTGCCCACATTGACCATGGCGCTGCGCAGGTTCAGGTAGCCGCGGAGTAGCTCCCCGCTTACGCTTTTCGTCCCTGCGCTGCCGGCGAAAACAGCAGTCCTCACCCTTCCGGAAGGGGTGCGGTCAGAGAGGTCCATGGCATAGAGGGTCCCTACAGCGGAGCCTGAGTGGGCATTGAGTAGGCTTTCCATCTCGGCCCGCGAGTAGGTCACCGTCCAGTGGGCGCGGGGGTTGGACGCGTCCATGCAGTAGGGGTCGGGGACCCCGCGCAGGTAGGGTATGGGCGATCCGCCCCACACGTCCTCGTTGTTGTCTGTATGTCCGCCGCAGGAGTCGGAGTAGAAGCACTGCGCCACCTGTCCCCCATAGGTCAGGACCTGGCCTGTCGTGCCGCCCACCGCCTGCACCCAGCCGGTGTCCTTCTCCTGGTCGTATCCCTTGTAGTACTGGCAATGGACCTCGTCGCAGATGTCGTAATTGGAGGAGGCGTGCTTTCCCATGCAACGCACGGCATAGGAGCGCGCCGCCACCACCTGGGCCTTCACCGCCTCCTGCGGCCAACTCCCCGGTATCTCCGCGAGCCCCTTGAGATAGGTCTCGAACCAGCTGATAAGGATGGCTCTTAACGCATAGGGCTGGGCGCTGCCGTGGAGGTTGAGTTCCAGGGGCGTGTAGCTGGAGAGGTGGCTCACGGCGCGGTTGCCGTTCTGGGGGAGGCGCAGCGCATCCCCATCGCTCGCGCCCCTGATATAGAGCGGCTTGTGGATATCCCCGTAACTGGTGTTGTTCACGCAGGTGCCGTCTGGGCGGACGATGAAGAAGCGGCCCTGCGCATCGGCCGCCACCGTCCAGGTACCGCCAGGGGCCATCACCCCACCGGGGATGTCTCCGTCCGAGGTGTAAAAGGTGAAGGAACCGCCATCGGCGACGAGATATATGACGGTTTGGCCCTCGGTGAGCCCCACCCGGATAGCGGAGGGACAGGACCAGCCGCTTACCTGGGTCCCCTGGTAATAGTGGGCGAGTATCTGCCCGTAGTCGAAGCCGCGCGCGGCCATGCCCCGGGCGCCTTCCTGGCAGAGTCCCACTCCGTGGCCCCATCCCGAGCCTTCGAAGATATAGGTCTCCTGCAGTGCCAGTGCCTCCCCCGACCCGAAGGGTATCAGGAGCGTCGCCAGCATCGCCGCGATGACCATGATAGCAAGTCTTTTCAAACCATGCAGCCCTTTCACGTTTTCGGGCCCAGTCTCCTGAGCCCTACAAAGTCTCTCTGTGCGGTATGCTTTTTTTTCCAGTAGAAACGCCTCTGACGGACCCTGTTTACTCGACTTCGGATGGATCGCTCCCCGCTGGGCCGGACCGGCCTCTCGCGAACCGCTCGGAACTGAGCAATACCTCCTATCTTATGGACCCCGGGCATCAGATATCGCTTGACTCCTCTTTCGACGCCTCCCAGAGGCGGTCCAGTTCCTCCATGGTCATGTCCTGCATGCTCCGCCCCTCGGTGCCGCATCTCTCCTCCATGTCGCGGAAACGCCGGTCGAACTTCCGCGCCGACCGCCTCAGGGCTATCTCGGGGTCCACCTTGTAGTGGCGGCAGATGTTCACCAGGGTGAAGAGCATGTCCCCCAGCTCCCCCTCCAGGTCCCCTTTGCCGGCGCGCAGGACCTCCTCGATCTCCCTCAGCTCCTCCTCCAGCTTGGGCAGGACGTCCTCCGCTACCTCCCAATCGAAACCTACGCGCGCGGCGCGGGTCTGCAGCTTGTAGGCGTAGATGAGGGCGGGCAGCCCCTCGGCCAGACCGTCCAGGACGGATGGCTCTCCGCGCTCCTCGACTTTGATGTGCTCCCACCTGGCGATGACCTCCTCCGGGGTGTCCAGCTTCACCTCCCCGAATACATGGGGGTGGCGGCGCAACAGCTTGGCGATGATGGAGCGCAGGGAATCGCGCACGTCGAAGGTCGCCTCCTCGGAGCCGAGCTGGGCGTGCAGGGCTACCTGGAGCAGCAGGTCGCCCAGCTCTTCGGAGAGATGATCCCAATCCTGGTGGTGGATGGCGTCCACCGCCTCGTACGCTTCCTCCACCACGTGGCGGGCCAGCGACTCGTGGGTCTGCTTGCGGTCCCAGGGGCAACCCCCCGGACCCCGCAGGCGCGCCACGATGTCCAGCAGGCGCTGGAAGTCGTAAATCTCCGCCTCATCCATGGCTTGGAGATAGATGGTGGTGAGGTGGTCGAAGCGCTCCTCCCGGTCCAACTCCTCCAGGGCTACCTCCTCCACCCTTGCGTCCGCCGTCCCCGCCGCGCCCACCACGCGCACGGCATGGGCAGGTGGATATATCTCGAGCAGCGCGAGCTTCACCTCGGAGGCCTTGAGGCGCGAGTCCACCTGGGCCAGGAGCGTGGCCACCCGCGGGTCCAGGATCCCGTAGCCCCTCTCCAACAGGCGGTCTGCATCCAGCAGCAGCAGTCCCTCTACGGCATCCAACCCGAGGGCCGCGAGGACGGCGTCGAAGAAGCTCACCGCACCGTACACGCGCACCTCCACGTCGTCCTCCAGGATGAGCTGTACTGTGCGCTCCGCCAGCAAGGCGAACCCGGGGACGGCGTAGTAGGCCTCGCCCCGCTCGCGTGCCTCCGCCACCACCTCCCCGGCGATGCCGGAATAGACCTCCTCCATGGAACCGCCCTTTTCGTAGTGGTGGTCCATGTAACGCATGCGCACGCCCTTCGCCTGCAGCTCTTCCACGCAAGGGTGGCGCGAGGTGCGCACCAGGACCTCGCCCGCCCCCGCGAGGAGCTCCATGGTCTCCAGGGTGATGAGCGACATGGGCCCGGGACCCAATCCCAACACACGCACCACCGGTTTTTTTCCGCCCATCAACTCTCCTCTCACGCCCCTCTATTCTAGCAGCCACTGGGTTC
>CAYHAT010000057.1:10372-13355 GCA_964354675.1 uncultured Actinomycetota bacterium
CCAGCGCCTTCAGCTTTCCGAAGGTGAAGGCCTGGCACGCGTGATCTGCGCAGCCGTTGAGTCCCGGCTCAGCAACCAGGTCAGCGCTACCATGTATTCCCGGCCCCGCGTCGCCCACGAGCCCGCCTCGAACGCCAGCACCAGCTCCTGCAGGGTCTTGCGGTAGCGTATCTCCCGCCAGGGGTAGCCCCCGCTCCCGGCCTTCGCCGTCAGGGCCTCCGCTTTGCTCGCGCCATCGGCGCCCAGCCGCAGCATCACGTCGTCGCCGTCGTGTCCCACTTCCCGCACGCCGGCGGCCATGCATGCCAGGCGCAGCCGCGCCACCCCGAATAGGTTCTCCGCCTCGGCGGTGAGGGGGCCGTAGCGGTCCCGCACCTCCTCGGCCAGGGCGTCTATCTCCTCATCACTACCCGCCTCCGCCAGGCGCCGGTATATCTCCACCCTCCGCGACGTGCGGGATACGTACTCGGGCGTGATGAAGGCGCGCAAGGGCAGGTCTATGGTCACCTCCGAGGTGCGGGGGCGGCTCACCCCGCGCAACTCGTCCACGGCTTCCGCGAGCATGCGGCAGTAGAGCTCGAACCCCACCGCCTCCACGTGGCCGTGCTGTTCCGCGCCCAGCAGGTTCCCGGCTCCCCTTATCTCCAGGTCCTTCATGGCCACCCGCAGGCCCGAACCCAGCTCCGAGAAGTCGCGGATGACCTTCAGTCGCTGCAGCGCCCCCCCGGTCATGGGCCCGCCCTCGCGAAAGAGGAAGAAGGCGTAGGCCTGGCGGTTACTGCGCCCGATCCTCCCGCGCAGGTGATAGAGCTGCGACAGCCCCAGGTTCTCCGCCCCATCCACGATGAGCGTGTTCACGTTGGGGATGTCCAGGCCGGACTCCACGATGGTGGTGCACACCAGCACGTCGGCGCGGCCGGCGATGAAGTCCTCCATCACCGCCTCCAGCCTTCTCTCCTTCATCTGGCCGTGCCCCACTAAGATCCTGGCCTCGGGGACCAGCTCGTGCACGTGCCGGGCCGCGCGGTCGATGGTGCGCACGCGGTTGTGCACGAAGAACACCTGTCCCTCGCGTTCGAGCTCCCTGCGGATGGCCTCGCGCACCAGCTCGTCGTCGTAAGGGCTCACCGAGGTGATCACGGCGTAGCGCTCCTCGATGGGAGTGTCGATGACGCTTAAGTCCCGGATGCCGGAGAGGGACATCTGCAGGGTGCGGGGAATGGGCGTGGCGGTCAAGGTGAGCACGTCCACGCTGCGGCGCAAGGCCTTGAGACGTTCTTTCTGGGCCACCCCGAAGCGGTGCTCCTCGTCCACGATGACCAGCCCCAGGTCGGCCAGCCTCACGTCCTGCTGCAGGAGGCGGTGGGTGCCGATGACGATGTCCACCTCACCCGATGCCACCTCCTCCAGCACCTCTCTCTGCTCCGCCGGGCTGCGGAAACGTGAGAGGGTCTCCATGCGCACCGGGAAGGCGGCGAAGCGTTCCGCGAATGTGCGCTGGTGCTGCTGCGCCAGGATCGTGGTGGGCACGAGCACCGCCACCTGCTTGCCGTCCATGACCGCCTTGAAGGCGGCGCGCACGGCCACCTCCGTCTTGCCGTATCCCACGTCCCCATAGACCAGGCGGTCCATGGGGACGGCTTTCTCCATGTCCTCCTTCACATCCATGATGGCGCGCTCCTGGTCGGGTGTCTCCACGTAGGGGAAGGAACCCTCCAACTCCCGCTGCCAGGGGTCGTCGGGCCCGAAGGCGTAACCCTGCCCCGCCATGCGGTCGGCGTACAGCTTGAGCAGGTCGAAGGCCATCTCTTTCACCGAGGAACGGGCGCGGCGCTTCACGCGCCGCCAGTGATGGCTGGAGAGGTGATGTACCACCGGCTTCTCGGCGCCCACGTAGCGGTGGACGAGGTCGATGCGGTCGGTGGGGACGTAGAGCGAATCCGCGCCGCCGTATCGCAACAGCAGGTATTCCCGCACCGCGCCGTCCACCTCCCGCTCCACCAGCCCGCCGTAGACGGCGATGCCGTGGTTGACGTGCACCACGTAGTCCCCCTCGTCCAGGTCCCACCATCCCTCAACGGGGCGGCCGCCGCCCGCCTCCGCCGGCGCCGCACGCAGGTGCAGCCTGCCGAAGATATCCCTTTCGGTGAACACGGCCAGCTTCTCACCGGGGAGCTTGAACCCCCGCGACCAGCTGCCGTGCACGAGTAAGGCGGTGCCGGGCCTGGGAGGCCCTTCCAGGCTTACCGCGAGGCCCTCGTCCACCAGCACCTCTCGCAGCCGTTCCAACCTGCCCGCAGTGTCCAGGAGGACCGCCACGCTCCAGCCGCCTGCGAGCAGCTCCCCGAGGTCGGCGATGAAGCCGTCCACGCGGCCGTGATACTCCGTGACCCCCAGGCTGGATAGCGTGGCCGAGGGGTGCGGGGCCATGGGGTCCAGCTCGACCAGGAAGAGCCCCCTCTCCTCCACCTCTTCCGGGAGCGCCGCATCCATGCCCGCAGCCCGCAGCTTCTCCGCGACGAGCAGGGGCTGCAAGGAGACGACCGCCGCCCCTGTGGGGAGGAAGTCGAGGAGCCTCTTGCCGCCGTTATCCCCCCCGAGCAGGGCCACCGGGTATATATCTACTTCGTCTCGGGCCTCGCCCGAGCGCTGGTCGATGGGGTTGAAATGGCGTATCCTCTCCACCCTGTCCCCGAAGAACTCCACCCGCACCGGCCGGGGCCAACCGGGATCGAATACGTCCAGTATGCCCCCGCGCACCGAGAACTGGCCCGCGCCCTCCACCAGGTACTCCCTCTCGTAACCCACGGACGCGAGGCGCCGCACCGCCTCCTCCAGGTCCATCTCGGCCTCGACGCGGAAGCGCAGGGGTGAGAGCGCCCTCTTGCTGGCTGGAAAGAGTTGGGAAAGAGCCCGCGCCTCGCACACCACCACCACGTGCTCGTCCCATGCCAGAGACTTGAGGGCACGGGACCGCAAGGCC
>CAYHAT010000058.1:0-13272 GCA_964354675.1 uncultured Actinomycetota bacterium
ATCAGTGAAGACTATCTTGATGGCTCTTTCCCTGCCTTTGTTCATGGCGGTATCCAGGGCCTTGTGCCATTCGTCCAGGGTGAACCTGTGGGTCACCAGGCGCGCCAGATCCACCGTTCCCTCCGCGTAGAGCTTGAGGGCCAGCTCGAAGTCGTGCATCTTCTCCCCTGCCACGACATCATCCTGATAGGCATAGATGCCGCGCAGCGTGAGTTCCTTGAACCACACCGGCGTCCAGTCGATCTTCTTCACCTTGCTGATGCCCAGGAGGTTATACCAGCCGCCGTTGGCTATGACGCGCAAAGCGGCGTGGATGCTCGCAGTGGAGCCCACGGCGTCGAATACGCGGTCCACCCCCCCGATGAGAATGGGTTGCGTGATCGTGGGGGTATACATCTTGGCCCCGGTGAGCTCCGCCACCTGCTTGTAGAAGCGCTTGCCCCCGGGTCTTATGACCTCATCGACCCCCATCTCTTTAGCCACCTCGCTGTGGAAGGGGTCGATCTCCACCCCGATGATGCGGATATCGGGATGCAGTGCTCTCAATGCGGCTATGGTGCAGAGCCCCATCACACCGTGGCCGACGACCATGACCGTCTCGCCGGCCTGGATAGGGTTGGCGATCACCATGTGTAGGGCAGTGGAGAAGGGTTCTGTCAACACGGCGTTCTCGTCGCTCACTCCTGCCGGCACTTTATACAGCTGCGATACGTGCGCCACCCCCATCTCGCTGATGAAACCGGGGGCGTCGGCGCAGATGCCTACGTACATCCCTGCGGCCAGGCTCCCCCCGGTCAGGTTCTCGCACAGTTGATAGCGGCCCTGTGCGCACATGCGGCACGGGGGGTCTATGCGCCGCGGTTCGCAGCCCAGAACCGGCATCACCGTTACCCTGTCTCCCGGCGAGAAATCCCGCACGCCGTCTCCCACCACCGCGATATCTCCACACACCTCGTGCCCGAGCACGCAAGGGAAGGAGGGGAAAGGCTCCATCGTGGGGCTCTCGTGGCACAGGATGGTCCCGAGATCGCTGCCGCAGAAGCCGGACAGCCTGGGCTTGATGGTCACCCAATCCGGGCTAAGCAGTCGCGGCTCCTCTATCTCCCTCATCTGTACCGGCGGCCAGGATGAAAAGACTACCTGCGGCCTTATCCCGGATAAAGCCCCCGTTAGCAGATAAGCCACGATCTTCTTCTCGAAAGTCAAGCCCTTCATCGCAGCCCCCTTCTCAGCAGAGGTACTTAACGGTCTCGCTCTATCTCAGCAGCTTTTTCCCGTGAACTTCGGCGGCCTCTTACCCAGGAACGAGGTGATCCCCTCCACCACATCGGGGGTGCTCACCGCGATCCCCTGCAAGGAGGCCTCCATCTCCAGGGCAGTCTCCAGGTCCGTTTCGAATGAACGGTTGAGCATGCGCTTGATCATCCCGATGGCACGGGTCGGCCCCTGCGCGAGCCTGTTTGCCATCTCCATGGCCTCGTCCATGAGGCTCTCGTGGGGGACGACCTTGGTCACCAGGCCCAATTCCAGGGCTCGCTGGGCGTCCACGGCCTCGCCCGAGAACATCAATTCCTTGGCCTTGGACAGCCCGATAAGGCGCGGCAGGAAGAAGGTGCCGCTCATGTCGGCCACCAGCCCCCGGCGCACGAAGACCTGGATGAAGCGCGCTTTCTCGGAAGCCACCAGTATGTCGCATGCCAGTGCGAAGTTGCACCCCGCTCCGGCCGCGTCGCCGTTGATCGCCCCGATGACCGGCTTCTCCATCATCACCAGGCCCCGGATCACGCTGGAATAAACATGGGTGGTGAGGCGCATCCCCATTGGGGTGTGGGCATCGCCGCGCGCCCCGCCGCCCGTTAGGTCTGCCCCGGTGCAGAACCCACGCCCCTCGCCGGTGATCACCACCGCCCGGCAGTCGTCGTCCTGATGGAGCTCCCCGAACCTGTTGGTGAGGGCATACAGCATGTTGTTGTTGAAGCAGTTCATGATCTGCGGCCGGTTCAGGGTGATCACCTCGACCTGGCCTTCTCGTCTGAATAGTACGTCCTCCAATGCCCACCTCCTTGTCCTGCGGGCGCCGCCTCCCGGCATCGTGTCGGGAGGGTTGGCGCCTCGTCGTCTTTCAATTATCCGTCAATGCCAGCAGGTCCGTTCCCACCAGGCGGTGGACGGCATCCCTGATCTCATCCGCCGTGCGCCGCATGAAGTCCATGGATTGCCCCAAGGGGTCGTCGATGCCGAAACGATGGTCGTAGATATGGAAGTAATGGAGCAGGAAGATGCGGAGCTTGCGGTTGAGGTCATCCTCGCCCGCGCCCTGCTCGAACCCCTCGATATGGCGTATCCAACCCCGCAGCTCGACAAGCCTCTTCGCGGGGTCTCTCTCCCTTATCTCCCGTCCCTTTTCCTCTCCCTGGATAACGAACTCCTTGATTGTAAAAACGCGGTCCACCGCTTCCTGGTACTCGGTGAGGAGGCGCGAGCTGTTGTGCATGGCCATGGCCAGGATGAGATCCGCCTCGTCCACATCCTCCCGGCACAGGCGGTGGGCCAGGTGCCCCGATATGTCCAGCCCGAACTCCTCCATGACCGCGAGCACCTCCGGCGGGGGCTTGCCTCCCTCCTCCGCCTGCAGACCCGCGGAGCGCACGTAAACCTCCGAGCGGCCGTTGATCGGCGCCAGTTCCTGCTTCAGGAATGCCTCCGCCATGGCGCTGCGGCAGATGTTGCCGGTGCAGACGAAAAGGATCTTCAAGGAACGCTCCTTACGCGTGCCGGAATAAATAACTCGCCTCCGCCCGCCGGTCTTTCTTCCCGCTCCTGCCGGCGCTGGACGCCGGTGGCTATAGACATTATCCCTGCGGTGGGCTATTTACTCAATCGCCGAGTATGTCGCTTGCTGCCTCCAGGTACACCTGCATGTCGCTCTCGCTGAAACAGACGAAGAAGACCTGCTCCAGGCCGGGATCGTCCTCCTGGACCTCCCTGACCGTGCGCAGGGCGATGGGGGCCGCCCTGCCGATGGGAAACCCGTAAGCGCCGCTGCTTATGGAGGGGAAGGCTACGCTTTTCAGCCCGTGCTCTGCGGCCAATCTCAGGCTGTTGCGATAGCAATCGGCCAGCAGGCGCTCCTCGTTCCGGCCGCCACCGTGCCATACCGGCCCCACGGTATGGATGACGTGGCGAGCCCGCAGCCGGTATCCCCCGGTCATCTTGGCGTCTCCGGTATCGGCGCCTCCCAGGGTGCGGCACTCCTCGAGCAGTCCCGGACCCGCCGCGCGGTGGATGGCTCCGTCGACACCGCCTCCTCCCAGCAGGCTCTTGTTGGCGGCGTTCACGATAGCGTCCACGTCACAGGATGTGATGTCGCCCTGGGTGATGGATATCCTTCCCCCCAGAAACTCGCGCATTTCCGATACCCCCTTCCTCTTGGTGGGTCAGGCCGGGACAGCGCCTCCTCACGAGCAATCCAAGGGGATAGACCGCCTGCCGACATATGTGTCGATGTCCAGGTGCAGGCCGCTACTCATCCGCGCCCATCACTTCCCCGTACAGCAGCTCACGCGCCGCCTTATAACCTTCGTGTACGGCATCGAGCAGGCGCCGCGGACCTGCTGCGTCTCCCGCCGTCACCACGGCGATGCCTGCCTCGCGAGCGGACTCCGCAAGTCCAGCCTCAGGGCTGGAGCCCACCGCCCATACCACCGCATCCGCATCTATCTCCCTGCTTTCTCCCCCCGCTTGCACTACCGCTCCACGTCCGGTGACCTCCAGGACCCTGGTCGCGAGCAGCAGCATGCCGTTTTTCCTCAATTCCCGGTGCAGGAAATATCCCTGGGAGGTGAGCGGCATCACGGGCGGCTGTTCCCTCTCTTCCACCACGGTCACGCTGCATCCTCTCTGCATCAGAAAAGCCGCGGTCTCCATACCCACCGGTCCCGCTCCCACTACCAACACCCGTTCTCCGACATCCCTGATGCCGAGCAGGACCTGCCTGGCCTCTGCGTTTATATCCAGTTCCGAGCCGGGGATGCCCGGCAGCACGGGAATCGCGCCACAGGCGTTCAACAATCCCGCCCAATCCTCGCTGTTCAGCAATGCCGCATCCGCCTCTACCCCGAAATCGATATTCTGCCCGAGCGAACGCAGCCTGTCCTCCGCCCATTCGACCCAGGCCGCATAGGGCTCTTTTCCCGGCGGCCGCGAGGCCGCCCTGAGCTGTCCGCCCGCCTCTTGCTCCTTCTCCAGAATCCTCACCTCGGCCCCTTCTTCCCTGAGGGTGATGGCGGCCTGCAGGCCAGCCGGACCCGCTCCCGCCACGAGGAACGGCCCGTGCCCGGCGCCGGCCCCCCTTACCTCCTCCCGTTCGCGGCCGCAAAGGGGGTTGATGACGCATGTCGTCGATTTGAACTCGAAGGAAAGGCGCTCGATGCAACCCTGGTTGCAGGAAAGGCAGAAGCGTATATCCTCGTAGCGGCCTTGCGCCGCCTTCGCCAGGAAGAACGGGTCCGCGAGATGCTGCCTGCCGAAGGCCACCAGGTCGGCTCGGCCGGCGGCCAGCACCTCCTCGGCATAGCGTGGATCGTGGATCTTGCCCACTACGATGACCGGCACGCCGACCTTTTTTTTCACCTCGGACGCCCTCTCGACATTGATGCCGGGTGCGTGGTGAAGGCCGGGGCAGGTGGGATTCCCCGGTGAATCATAGACCCCGCAGGACACGTGGAACGCATCCACGCCGTCCTCCTCCAGCATGGTGAGCAGGGGCATGATGTAGTCGAGTTCGTATCCGCCCTTGAGGGCCTCGGTGGATGAAAAACGGAAGATCACGGGGAAGCCGGCACCCGCCTCGCGCTTTATCTCCCGCACTATCTCGCGCGCGAACCTGAAACGTCCGATATCGTCACCGCCATAAGAGTCCTCTCGCTTGTTCGAGTATGGGGAGATGAACTGGTTCACCAGGTAGCCGTGGGCAGCGTGGACCTCGACCGCGTCGTATCCCGCTTCGCGCGCCCGCTTCGCCGCGGTCGCATAACAGCCGACCAGCCCAGCGATCTCTTCCGTGCTCAACTCCCTCGGCACCTGTCCCAAGGCGCGGCTCGCCAGTGGCGAAGGCGCCACCGGCTGTTCCCCTATCACGAAAGGGAAGGTCTCCCTCCCTGCATGATGTAGTTGCACGGCCGCTGCCGCGCCCCCTTCCTTGATCACGTCGGCAAGCTCACTCAAACCCGTTAGGAACGAGTCGTCGTAGATCCCCAGTTCTGAAGGGTACGCCTTGCCGCCGGGGTGTACGGCGCATACCTCGGTGATGATGAGACCCACGCCTCCCTCGGCTCTCATTCCCAGGTAAGACTTGAGGCGGTCCGTGACCTGGCCTTCCCGGGTAGCGTAGCCGGTGCCCATGGCGGGCATGACTGCCCGGTTGCGGAGCTTTATCCCTCCTAAGACGACGGTATCCCACAGCGCATCGCTCATCTACGGCCTCTTTTCACTCATAACCCAGTTTCTTCCAGCCTCAGGATGATATCTCTCTCCCACCGTCGATCAGGATCACCTGTCCGGTGAGGTACCTGGAGGCGTCGGAGGCAAGGAAGATAGCCAGGCCCGCCATCTCTTCCGGCTCCGCCATCCTTCCCAACGGTATGGACGTCAGGGCTGCCTGCAGGATGGCTTCGTTTCCCCATAGCGCCTGGCTGAAATGCGTCTTGACCAGGCCTGGCGCTATTCCGTTCACCCGCACTCCCCTGGGGCCCCACTCCTGTGCGAAGACCTTGGTGAGCATGTTCACGGCCGCCTTGGAGATGGAGTAGACCCCCAGAAAAGGAGTGGGGCAGAATGCGGCTTCCGAGGACACGTTGATCACGGCACCGGAACCCTTGTCGCACATCACTTTACCCGCCTGCTGGGTCAGGAAGAACAGCCCTTTGACGTTCACTTCCATGATCTTGTCGAAGGCCGGTTCCTCCACATCGCCGGTGCCGCAGAAAATGGGGTTGGTTGCGGCGTTGTTCACCAGGATGTCGATGGTGCCATATTTATCCAGGGTACCCTGGACCAGGCGGTTTATGCCCTCCATGTCCCCCATGTGGGTGGGGATCACGCAGGCCTCTCCCCCGGCCGCCTCGATGCCTTTGCGCACTTCCTCCAAAGCCTCCGCCTTGCGGCTGGCCAATACCACCTTGGCACCCGACTCGGCGTAACCCTCGGCTATGCACTGACCGATCCCCCGGCTCCCTCCGGTGACGATGGCTACCTTTCCCTGCAGGGAGAATTGCTCTTTATACAACTACATCTACCTCCTTCTCCAGCAACTACGACGCCTGTTATCGACTGTTCCCACCTCTCTGCGAGGCACGGCTCCATCCCAGCTCAAACACCGTTGACGGGGGCTCCTCCACTATCTCTACAACGGGCTCCCTCCCCATCGCAACAGTATATATCGCACGTAGCCAACCCGCGATAAGGGCCTCGTCAACCGTATCGAGCACGCTGACCCGCAAGTCGCCGCCATGCAACCCGTGCCGGGCCACGGCCCCCCATCCCCTCATGCGCATGCTCTGCCAGGCGGCTTGCCAATCGCCGTTGCGGGGCAGTATATCACTGCTCTCGTAGGCGTCGCTCTTGCCGCTTTCCAGGCTGCTCCTGGTGGAGGCATATACTGCTTTCTCCACCGCTTTCGCGTAGCGGCTCCCGACAACGCCTGCTGCCAGGTGACCGAGAACGGCGAGCATATATACCGGCATAAAAGAGACCCTCCTGCCCCCCGCACCCGCTTCTATCGTGCCGTAGAGTTCGTCCCAACGCAGTTGCGATATGGCTGACGGCAGGCCACAGATCCGGCACCCTTCGATTTTCTCGTCTCCCGCCTGTTGATCGTGAAAAAGGGGCAGTTCGCGCGAGGATGCTGCCTCTACGCCCGCGGTCTCATCGCTATCGAGCACGAGACGATATACGTTCTCGCCGGCGCCGGAGAGCGTTCCTGCATACCTGCAGCGGTCCATCTCCTCGAGCACGCCGGTGACGCCTGCCGTCACCACCCCCAGGTCGAATGGCCGGCGCAACAGCAGGGAGCCGCCTGCCCCGGGGGTGAACCTCTCCAGTTCGATCCTCCCCATCCCCAGGAGCAGGGAGTAGCCCTCTATCGCTTCTAGTGCTCTTTTTTTGATAGCGCTATAGCGTGACAACCTGCCCTTGATCCCAGACGTGAGCCCGCCGGTCACGATACGCGTGGCGTCTTTCTCCGCCCCCATGCACGCATCAGCTCCGACCGCAGCCTCCACGGCCGCACGGATGTGGTGCATGGTCTGGGCGTCCAACAGGGCCAGGCGCAGGGACTTCATGCGGCGGAAGACTATCGCACCGTCAGGTTGCCACTCCAGGCTCTCTGCTAACTTGCCAGGAAGGCCGCAAGAGCGGCATCGGGCCAAGGTCTGTACCACTCGCCTCTCCTCACTATGCGCAGGCACGATTACCCTTAGCGTGCGTTCTAACCCTCCCTCCGCGCTACGCCGAGACAGCGGGAAAACAGGGTCGCAAACGGATTTTACCACTTGGAACATGTGCTCCGAAATGCGCATGTCACCACGGCTGTGGTATCCTCGAGATGACCATGGACCTCGTAATGGGTTAACGGCGTACCCGGTTATGAGAGCTGAGGTGAAAGGCTTGCCCGAAAAGATGCGTTGCGCACGGGATAAGGGCGCCTGCCTGGGGCTTTTACCGCTTATCCTTGTGTTGCTCTGTCTCGTTCTTTTGCTGCTCTGCCCTACCGTAGCCCAGGCACAGCCGACTTATACTTACGACGCTTTCCATACCGAGTTGACCATCAACTCCGACGGCTCGCTCCTCGTGCGCAACAAGGTCACCTACGAGTTCCAGGATACTTCGGGATGGGTCGGCCTTTTCGTCCCCGCCTCATATGGTACGCTCGTGGAGGCAAGCGTCCTGGGGGGTGACGGGGCCGTCCTGCCCGAGAGTGCCTGGGATTACGAGCAAGGCGCGGACGGTTACACCCTGTGGTGCGACAGCAGCGGTGCCGGCCCTGTTGCCACCTATATATTCGAGTATCTGCTCTATGACGCATTCGAGGTGAATGACGACCGCGTGGGTATCGCGGAATGGGCCGCCGTTCCGGTGGAGCGGGATTCCCCCATCGACGAGACCTCGCTCACCGTGCGCTTCCCGGCCGACGTGGACCCATCCCTGGTCGAACTGGATGTCTACCCGGAAGATTACTCTGGACAGATCACGCAGAGATTCGTCGGCAGCAACACGGCCGTGATCGAGGCCGCCTTCCTCTCCGACTCAGCTTCGTATTCCATCCGCTGTTCCTGGCCGGCTTCGCTCATGGACCTGGGCGGAGCCGGTTTCCCGGCACAGGAGCAGAAGGGTTGGGAGTTCGAGCGTTTCGACACCGATATCACGGTGAACGAAGATTCATCTTATACCGTGCGGGAGACACAAGTGGCCGCCTTCCGGGGGAGCTTCACCTGGCTCAACCGCGACCTGAGCACGGAACCCGCCTATGGTTTCGATGGTCGCACTTACGGTCGGGTGCGCATTCATGATATCGCGGTATATGACCTGAACGGAGAGCCTTATGACAGCGGTCTCTGGAGCGTTGAGTCCTATGCCGGCGGCAAGACCGTGCGCATCGATTTCCAGGCCCAGGACGAGCAGAAGGGATGGATCATCGAATATCGCATGACCGGTGCACTGATCTTCGCCGAGGATTACGACCGCCTTTACTGGGACGCTGTCTCCGAGGACCGGGACGTAGCCGTCAAGTCTTCAACCATCACCGTTCATCTGCCAGCGGGAACGGATATGGCAGGCGTGGATGCCACCCAGTACGTAGACATCGATGTCCCGCCGTCTTCCTACGACTCGGGCCTTGAGGGGGAGGCGTTATGGTGGCGGGTCGAGGACATCCCCGCCTACACCACCTTCACTGTCGATGTCTCCTTTCCCAAGGGTACGGTCAGCAAGCCCTGGCAGTACGGAAGCGTCTGCGGCATCGCGGTCATCGTCTCTTCTTCCGTTTTCTTTGCGGGCGTGTTCCTGTTCATGGTCGTATTGTGGTGGAGGAAGGGGCGCGATGTGGACAGGACCGGCACCACCATGGTGCGTTACGAGCCTCCCGAGGGCTTGGCCCCAGCCGTGGTGGGGATGCTGGTCAACGAGAAGCCGCGCGTGCAGGATATCTCCGCGACCATCGTGGACCTGGCCCGTCGAGGCTATCTGACCATCATCGAGGAGGAGCAGAGAAGCCTTATAAGGATAAAGAAATATGCTTTCCAACGCATGTCAGACGACTTCTCAGGCCTCCTCCCCTACGAGCGGGAGATAATGGAAGGGCTCTTCTCCGCCGGGGAACGTGTCAGCGAGTCGGACCTGGTAAACAAGTTCTATGTCCACATGGACACCATACTCAACCACGGGATCAAAGAAGAGGTAATGGCAAAGGGGCTCTTCACGAGGGAACCGGGAGTGCTGCGACGGAGATACCTCGTGGCTGGTCTGTTGATCGCCGTGATACCCCTGGCCGCCGTCCTCATACTCCCGAGGTGGTTCGACCTTGGTTGGTTCACGGTACTGCTCCTCTCCTTCGTCCCTGTGGGCGCCACCGTGGCCGCGGTAGGCTGGGCCATGCCCCGGCGCAGCCGTGAGGGTTCCCAGGCCTACGAACATGTCATGGGTTTCAGGGATTACATGGAAACGGCGGAGAAACCGGAGCTGGAATACATGACCCCTGAGAACTTCCAGGTCAACCTGCCATATGCCATGGTCCTCGGCGTGGACGACGCATGGGCCAAGAAGTTCCAGGATATATACACCACACCTCCCGCGTGGTATACGAGCACGGGTGCAGCCTTCAGCACGGTATATCTCACGTCATCCCTTAAAGACATGACCGGGCATCTCGAAAGCACCCTGACCTCGTCTCCGCGCTCTTCCGGCTCAGGTGGTGGTGGAGGGTTCGGAGGAGGCTCCTCGGGAGGCGGCTTCGGTGGTGGCGGCTCTTCTGCCGGCTGAACCGAGCGCTCATATACCGCCTTATCCTCTATCCAGCGGGCTATTCTTGCATGCCGCCCAGGACTCGGAAAGCCATCTTGCCGGAGGGGCGTCGGTTTTCACACCGCTCTCGTTCGTGCAACTATTGTCTTGGGCGCGCTGTCATGCCGCCTCGCAAATCGCGTTACGGGTCTTTCCCGGGAAAGGAGGAGATCATGGAGAAATGGAGGGAGATGGGGGCAAGGCTCGAGGGGTTTATCAGGTCGGCCACTTTTCCCATCGCGGTGCGCTTCCTGGAACCCGGCGAGGAGCCCCCGGAGCGCGCGCGTCGGCCCCGCGAGGAGACCGGCTGCAGCATCGCTCTCTGCCAGGGGTTTACGCTCACCAGGGAGAGAGGATTGACCATGCTCTTCGAACTGGAGGAGTCGAGCTGCCCCCTGGCCAACGCCGCCCTGGGTTGGGATGAACGGACCGGGCCGGCCTTCACGGCCGCTTTCCTGCGCACCATGAACTACGCCCGCGACGACGAGGCCGCCAATAAACGTGCTGCTGGCATGGCCAAGCTGGAGCCCGGGGCATACCCCAAGGTGGTCCTGTCCCCCCTTACCCGTACGCGCGTGGAGCCCCATATCGTGATGGTCTACGGCAACCCGGCCCAGGTAATGCGCCTGGTGCACGCCACCGCGCACTGGACGGGCGAGAGGGTGCCGGCCGAGTTCGGGGGCATCGCCGGTTCGTGCAACGAAGGGGCTGTGCGGACTTTCGCCACCGCCACACCCAGGGTAGCCCTGCCCGGCAACGGTGACCGCGTGTTCGCCACGACCCACGACGATGAGCTCATCTTCGCTTTCCCCGCATCCTGGGCGGAGAGGATCATGCAGGGACTGGAGGCCACCAGTGCGCGCGGGATCCGCTATCCCATCCCGACTTTTATCAACTATCATCTACCGTTCGTCGATCTCATGGAGAAGTTCGGCAGCGCGGGTCAGTGATGCGGGCGCATGGCCTGGGGCAAACCGGTATATCACCCTACCTGCCTGCGATGCTCCCGGGGCTTGGACGCGACTCGGGTTTCCGAGTCCGGCTTGTCCCTGGCGGCCAGTGAAAAACCGCGGCGCCACTGATAAGCCGTCATGCGATGCCGCGTATTGCGAAAAACCCTGTGACGGGCGATGAACATCCCTGCATTGGGCGTGTAAAGAAAGCCGCTGGTACCTTTCTCCGCTATTCCTCGGGGTGCTCGTGCTCATGGGGATGGCTATGCGTGTGGGTGTGGTCGTGCTCGTGCCCGCCAGGGTGCTCGTGCCCTTCAGGGTACTCGTGCCCGCTAGGGTGCTCGTGGCTATGGGCATGGGCGGTATCGGCCTGCACCGTCACGGCCGCCTCCACGGCGTCGGCAGCCCTCTCGGCCGCCACCGCAAGTGCTTCCCTTGCGGCTGCCGACGCATCGGCCACCTCTTCCCACCCCAGGTTTCCCGCCAAAGCCTCGTACTGCGCAAAAGCGTCCGTCTCGTCCTGCAAGCGACGCAAGGCCTGGCGCAGGGCCACCTTCAACAGCAGGGGTGCGCGATCTTCATGGTAACTCATGAAAAGAGTATATATGATAATGACTGACCGTTTACAGACGTCTATGGATAACAGGGAGATGACGATGGAGAAGGTACTCTTCGTGTGCAGCCAAAATACCGCGCGCAGCCAGATGGCTGAGGCTTTCTTCAACAGTATGGCATCCCGCCATGAGGCGGAGAGCGCGGGCACCCAGCCAGGGTCGGCCGTTAATCCCCTGGCCGTCAAGGCTATGGCCGAGAAAGGGTTGGACATCTCGGGAGCGGTGACGAAAACCCTCGACCTGGCCCGCCTGGGCGAGTTCCAGCGCATCATCTCTTTCGGATGCATCGTGAAGAGCGTCTTCCCCGCCCGCGACCGCCTGGAGGAATGGCCCATAGAGGACCCAGGGAACGGCGATATAGTGTTCATGCGCAAGATAATGGACGAGATAAGAGCAAGGGTGTCGGGATTGGTCGAGAAGCTCGAGGGCGGATCCGTTCAGTAGGTGGATGACTTTTCACCAGCTGCAACATGCTTGACGAATATGAAAACCAGTCAGCCATCTTCGGGGTGTTGACTTCTTTTAGGGCAAGATAGGTTCGATGGATCCCGGCAACAGCGCAGGACCGCATACAGGGTGTTTCAACGCCGCGGTAAAGGTTAATAATAGAGTTATGCTATAGAAGCCCGGAGGCCGCAGGCAACGGCGGCTGATACAGGGGGGGGATGCGGTTGTAGCATGACGGAAAGACTTCCTGGACCGTCTTCCAGTCACGGCCCACGCTCAGGACGCAAGGGCGGTGCATGAGATGAAGGGGGAATGGATATGAACGTAGGTGAATGGCCCACGCGCTGGGCGGCGAGATATCCCGATGAGCCCTACATAAAGTACGGGGACCTCACCCTTACCAAGGGGGAGTTCAACACCAGGATAAACCGCCTCGCCCACACTTTCCAGGAGATGGGCGTAAAGAAAGGGGCTCGCTTCGCGGCACTCCTCGCCAACACCAACGTCTTCCTCGAGGTGCTGATGGCCCTGAACAAACTGGGCGGCATCATGGTGCCGCTGAACTTCCGCCTGGCACCGCCCGAGCTCGAATACATCCTCAACGATGCGAGCCCTATCGGCCTCATCTACTCTCCGGAGTTCGCGGAGACAGCCGAGGCCTTGAGGGGTAAAGTCCCGTCTATGCAGCAGTTTATCCGCGAACTTGAGGGAGGGTCGGACGGCGACCCCATTTACGAGGAATGGGTCGCCGGGAAGCCCGAGGATGAACCGGTACCCGATGCCGAGGTCACCCTCGACGACATCCAGTTCATCATGTACACCTCGGGGACCACGGGCAAACCGAAGGGTGCGGCAATATTGCACCGCAATACGCAGTGGAACGCCATCAATTCCATCAACATGTACGCTTTTGACTCCTCCGACGCGAGCATCGCCTGCGCCCCTCTCTTCCACATCGGGGGCCTTGCTGTTTCGGCGTTTCCCGCTCTCTACGTCGGAGCGCGCGTCGTCATCCAGCGTTTTTTCAATCCCGTGGAGACCCTGCAGCTCATCGAGAAGGAGAAGGTCACTTTCATGTTCGGCATACCGGTGATGTTCCTGCTCATGACCCAGGTCCCGGAGTTCGAGACCACCGACTATTCCAGCGTGCGCTTCTTCATCGCGGGAGGCGCACCCTGCCCGCGGCCCCTCATCGAGACCTG
>CAYHAT010000059.1:0-13191 GCA_964354675.1 uncultured Actinomycetota bacterium
CCCGTATCCTTGAGCTTGCCCACGAAGGTCTCCGGGGGGACGTCCACCCCCAGGTCGTGGACTTCGTAACCATCGCAGCGCAGCAGGGTGGCCACGATGTTCTTGCCGATGTCGTGGATGTCCCCTTTGACCGTGCCGATGACCACGCTCCCCTTGGAGGGACCGGCTCCCGCCGTGAGATAGGGCTCGATGAGCGCTATGGCCTCCTTGAAGATCTCCGCGGACATGATCAGCTCGGAGAGAAAATATTCCTTGTCCTCGAAGCGCCTGCCCACCTCGGACATGCCCTCCCGCAAGCCCTCCACCAGGGAGAGGGGATCCGCTCCGGAGTCCAGCAAGGAACGGACCTCGGAAAGGGCTTCGTCCTCCTTGAGCTCGGCTAACAATGCAGCGATATTCTCGGTCATCGATTTCTCCCTTCCCGTAGCTTCCCTTGAAACCCCCGGCACATCGGCGATAGAGTGCCGGGCGTAAACACCACGTTCCCGTATGGAAACTTTCCCCATCTCTTATTCCGGACAACCGCGTCCCGCTTGAAGGTTCCTTATAGGCTGAACAAGCCGGGATGATGTGTCTATTATATATCGGGATCCTGCGGTTCGCTCAGCCAGCCCTGCAACGCCTCGATTATCTTGCGTGCCTGGTCCGCGCTGGAGATATTGAACTTGGCCTGCTGCCGGTATTCGTCGTGTATCTTGCGGTAGCGGCGGATGGTGAAGCGGTCCGGCCCGTAATCCTCCTTGGACTGCTCCCACTGCCGGTAGCGGAATATTATGGTCGCCCAGGCTCCTTTGGAAAGGACCACCTTGTCCAGTTCCTCCACCACCTGGACGCCGTCTTCCTCGTAGTTGATGGTGATGTCATCGATATCCGAGAACACGCTAACCTCCTCTTGGTCAAACCGCCAGTTCGATGCAGATGGGGCAGTGGTCCGATCCCATTACCTCCGTCAGGATGTACGAGGACTTCACGTTGTCGCGCAGGTCCTCGCTGACGAAGAAGTAATCGATCCTCCAGCCTATATTCCTCTCGCGAGCCCTGGTCTTCAAGTCCCACCAGGTGTATTGACCAGGCTCCTGGTTGAAGATCCGCAATGTATCCATGTAGCCGTGGTCCACGAACTCGTCCAGCCATGCCCGCTCCTCGGGCAGGAACCCGGAGACCTTGCTGTTCTCCTTGGGGCGGGCGAGATCGATCTCCTTGTGGGCGGTATTGAAGTCGCCGCACACTACTATACCCCTCCCCTTCGACCGGAGGGCATCGGCGTATTCCAGAAAGGCCTCGTAGAACTCCAGCTTGTAGCCGAGCCTTTCCTTCGACTGCTTACCGTTGGGGAAATAGATGTTGAATAGCGTGAAGCGGTCGTACTCCACGATGAGCGTCCTGCCTTCATAGTCGAAGCGGGGGATGCCGAAGCCGTACTTCACCTCTTTTGGCTCCAGCCTCGAGTACAGACCGACACCACTGTAGCCCCTGCGTTCCGCGGCCGAGAAATAAACCTGGTACCCTTTCACCTCCTTGAGCTCGGAGGGCAATTGTTCCTCGCTGGCTTTCGTCTCCTGCATGCACATTATGTCCGGACGATGTTCCCCGAACCAGTCAAGGAATCCCTTGGAGTGCGCCGCCCTGATGCCGTTCACGTTCCAGGAGCAGATGGTCATCTTTTTCATACTCATACAAGGTCCCGCCTTTTGCGATTGCACGACCCTTCCAATCTATCACAGCCAGGACCCGCCGGCATCGTCCGTCCCGGTATAAGGCCTTCCTCACGGCGCTGCGGTCCATGTTGCTCTATCACTATCTCCTGTCCCGGCCGATAGCTGCGAAGCCGCTGCGGACTTGGATATATGAGGGCAAGGGTATCACCCGGTGGTGGCGAAGTTATGGGGAGAGCCTCCGCGAGAAGGAGTCTTGTTTTACCGGCAAGGGCGTGGCAAAATAGGCCGTCCCGCCAGGGCGGCTTCTCCCGTGTGAGGTCGCGGGGAACAGGCTTGAAATGCTCCAGGAGTGGAAGCATACCGAACATGGTGGAGAACGAAAGAGAGCGGGACAACATCGAGCCCGAGGCAGCGCGGGGCATCGAGCGCGTGAACGGTTTCAGCGACGCGGTTTTCGCTGTAGCAATAACGCTGCTGATATTGACCGTCGTCGTACCCGAGGTCTCCGATATCGGCCAGCTCCGGCAGGAACTGCTCGACATGTGGCCCAAGTTCACGGGTTTTCTGATCAGCTTCGCGATCATCGGTTCCTTCTGGATAGGCCATCACGCGATGTTCGGCTATCTGCGCCGTTGCACGCGCACGCTGTTGTGGATCAACCTCCTCCTGCTCATGTTCATCGTCCTCCTCCCCTTCTCCACCGACCTGATGAGTGAATACAACGGCAGTGAGCTGGCGGTCATCTTCTACGACCTCAACATGATAGCGGTAACCCTCGCCCTGAGCTTTCTCTGGTGGTACGCGAGCTATCGCGACCGCCTTGTGGACCAGTCCCTTCACCCAGCGGTCAGGCGACACCTCCTGCTTAATTACCTGAGCATGTCACTCGTCTTCGCTGCATCCGCGGCCGTGGCCCTCTTCAATATCCCCGCTTCCCAATATCTATATCTCGCGCTTATCCCTTGCGGCCAGTTCTTGAACCGCAGGGTGCGTAAGGAAACCGCCTGAGCGACGGCCCGCCCCGTATTATGGGTGGCAGGGTGAGAACGTCGGGTGTTTCAACCTGCTCGACAAGGAGACAAGGGAGTATTCACAGGTCGAGGTGGATACCCTGGCCATGCTCAGCAAGGCGATATCGGCGAGTACGCGGTGGATCCCGAAAGGATCCACGACCTGTTGGTCATCCTCATGGATAACGCGGTCAAGTATTCCCCAGAAGTTACTGATGTTGAGGTCACCATCGAGGCGGCGGAAGATGAGGTCACGGTCTCGGTCCTGGACCGGGGTATCGGGGTCTCCGCAGAGCACCGGGAGAAGATATTCGAGCGTTTCTACCAGGTGGAGGAAGCGCAGTATCATTCCACGCCCGGCCTGGGACTGGGACTGTTCCTGGCCAGGCAGATCGTCGACGGCCACGGCGGCCGGCTGTGTTACGAGACGCGCGAGGGCGGCGGTTCCGCCTTCCGCTTCACCTTACCCTGTTAACAAGTGGAGTGTTTATTCAGCTTCCGGGACCGCCGTCTCGGGCGCCGCGTCTTTCCTGCGTGGGTACCATTCCCTGGTGCGGAGCCCTATGCGCACCAAAGCCAGCATGATCGGCACTTCGATGAGGGGCCCGATCACCGTGGCCAGCGCAACGCGCGAGTTGATACCGAACACCGCTGCGGCCACCGCTATGGCCAGCTCGAAGTTGTTGCTGGCCCCGGTCAGGCCGACGGTGACCGAGTTCTCGTAGTCGATGTTCAAACCCCAACAGGTGAAGTAGGCGCCCAGGAACATGGTGAAGAAGAAAATGCTGACCGGAACGGCCACCAGCAACACCGCGATGGGCTCCTCGACGATAACCTTACCCTTCAATGCGAACATGACTATCAGCGTGAAGAGCAGGCCCGCTATGGCCATCAACCGCATCCAGGGCGAGAGCTTGTGTTCGATCCATTCCTCACCGCGCGTCTTCAACAGGCGGCGGCGGGTGAGGAACCCCAACAACAGGGGTGCTCCCAGGAAGATCAGCACGGTGATGGCGATGTTGGGTATGGTGACCCTGGATATGTCGAAGGTCGCCTCCGAGCCGAGCTGGTTGACGTACCCCTTGGTGAGATAGTAGGCGAAAAAGGAGAAGATGAACATCTGTACGAGTGAGTTTATAGACATGAGCACCATGGCCAGGGCATTGTTCCCATCGGCGAGGTAAGTCCACATCAAGACCATGGCGATGCAGGGGGCGACGCCCAGGAGCACCACCCCGATGGCGTACTCGGGGTGGTTGCGCAGGAATATACGGGAGAGCAGGTACATGTAAAACGGCGAGATGAGCCAGTTGAAGAAGATGACCACTCCCAATTCCTTCCACGATCTGGCGGCCTTCACCGCGTCCTCCAACCGGATGCGGATCATGATGGGGAACATCATCATGAACAGGCCGATGGCGATGGGTACGGATACGAAGCCTATCTTGACTTTGTCTATGGATGTGCCCAGGTCGGGGAGGAGCTTGCCAAGCCCGAGGCCTATTCCGATGCAGACGAAGATCCACACGAAAAGGTAGCGATCAAAGAAGTCCAGGTGCTTCTTAGCGCCCAGTTCCCTATCCACCTCTTCCTCATGCTTAATTCGCTCCTCGACGTCGCCGGTAAGCAGGTCGCCCGCCCCTGACCTCTTACTCTCTTTCGGGGCCTCTTTCTCCGCCATGTGCTTCGTTTTCCTTTCCCGCAAGGACAGCTCGAAAACATACTCCTTGAGCGGCCGCGATGACGGCTGATGTTGCCGTGATGTTCATATTATATTAATATTTACTTATATAAACAATAATTTATAAATGCTCTTCTGGTGGAAGGAGCGCAATGCCTATGGGCGAGAAGAGACTGGCAAGGTGTGCCGTGAGCAAGGATGTGGTCGACCTTGCCGAAATGCTCAGGATACTCTCCGACGTCAACCGGCTGCGCATCATGTGCTTACTCTTCAGCGGAGAGAAATGCGTCTGCGAGATCGAGGAAGGCCTGGACATCTCCCAGCCCCTGGCCTCGCACCATCTCAAGGTGCTGCTGGAGGCGGGCCTGGTGAAGGTCCGCCGTGAGGGGACGTGGTCATACTACCGGCTTGACGGCCAGGCGATAGAGCAGCTGAACGGGAACTTCAGGGAGTTCCTCGGAGCGGAACGTATACCCAGGGATTATCCATCCAGTACCTCGTGTTGTGATACGGTCCAGGCCAGCAAAGCCAGGGCTGGAAAAGGCGGCTGAGAGGCCGGTATGGATCGAGCAAATATTATCGCACCGGCCGAGCTAGGCATGGAGGAGTGAGGCGGCTTGCTCAAGGTGGATCCGCATCCCGATTATCCTCCCGAGGAAGGGTGTTACATCCGGGGGAACGACCGCTCGCCGGCGGTGGTGTGCATCATCCTCAAGTGGGACCAGGATAAGGTGCCGCCTGAGATAGAGGCACTGGTACGGGCGGGCGCGGAGAGCGGGGCAGCGCTCTCCGGCACCCTGCAGACAGAGAACATCGGCCTGGAGAAGGTCATCTGCAACGTGGTATCCAATCCCAATATCCGCTACTTCATACTGGGGGGACCGGAGTCCGACGGCCATCTCACGGGTGACGCCGTGAAGGCACTCTTCGCCAACGGGGTGGACGAGAAGAAGCACATCATCGGGACGGAGTCTCCCCATCCCTTCCTCTTCAATATCCCCCTGGAGTCGATCGAGCGCTTGCGCGCGCAAATGACCCTCATCGACCTGCAGTTCCAGGGCGCTCCCGGACTCATCAGGCAGGCGGTATGGTCCTGTTACCAGGAGGAGCCGGTGGATTTCCGAGGCCAGGAGCTCTACGACGTGGGGGCTTATCCCGAACCACCCTTAAGTGGGAGGATAACCTGGAGGGTGATGCAGCCCTGGGGCGAACCCAAGGATGACGCGGAACGATCGGCGAAGAAACGGGCTTTCGAGCTGATGGATCTGATCAGGGAACGAAAGAAAGGGGATCGCGAAACATGAAAGGAACCGGAGATGGAGGATAGAGAAAGACCAGGATTAATAATGTGCGTGTGCACCGGTAAATGTGCCGGCTTCGACAAGATGGATATATGGGATTTCATCAACCGGGTGCGCATCGAACTGCCGGTGGAATACGGCTTCATCCATCCCCAGCTGTGTGAGGAGGACGGGGACCGCTTCCTGGCCGATTACCTGAAGGGCAAGAGGAAGGTCATCGTGGCGGGCTGTGCCCCCACCATGCAATACAAGATGTTCCGCGACGCCTTCTCCGAGGCGGGACTGGACGTTAAAAAGGACCTGGTACCGCTGGACATCCGGGACATGAGCACGCAGGAGGCGGTGGATAAGGTGCGGCAAGCGCTTGGGGAGATGGGGGTGGAGGAAGATGAGTGAGAGCACCTTCATGGGTGTACCGCGAGAGAAGATACCCTGGTGCCCTGCCATCGACTACGGCAAGTGCGACTTCTGCATGGAGTGCGACGAGTTCTGCCCCCACCGCGTCTTCGAGCGCCGCGATGACGAGGAGAGGAAGCTGGTGGTCACCCACCCCGAGAACTGCGTGGTCTTCTGCCGCGCCTGCGCCAAGACCTGCGAGCCGGACGCCCTCTCCTTCCCTGATAAGAAGGAGACCACGGCGCTGATCAAGCGCCTGCGGGAGGAGATGGAATAAGATGGCAACGAAGCGTGGAGAAAAGAAAGGCAGGGATACCGGCGGCTTCACCTTGCCCGCGGATTACCATGGTTGGTCCGTATTGCCCTGCAACGGCCTTGATAAGGAGGCGGGTGCGCTGGCGCGTGAGATGGCCCTGGCCATCGCCGACAAAGGGGCGAGGCTGATCTGCCCCGTGCGCTTTGGGCGATCCCCTTCCCATTACGACAAAGAGCTGAAGGGAACGGACCTGCTGGTGATAGACGGATGCAAGAAGGAATGTGCCGGCCGGCTGGCCTCCGAGGGCGGCACGAGCATCGCCGGTAGGCTGAACGTCAAGGAGATGCTCAGGGAACAGGGTCTGAAATCCGGCAAGTCCCCCACGCCCGATGCAGCAAACCTGCAGGCTCTGCTCTCCAGGCTGGGAAGACCCGATGCGATGGCAGGGGTAGCCGTCCCCGAGGCAGGCCGCGCCGAAGCAAGGGATGCGGCACCGGAGCCTGCTGCCGGCCGCTTTGCAGCGGAGATGGGGTTCCGCGAGTTCATGGCCGACAAGTTCGTGTTCAAAGTGCCGGAGACAGGTTATTTTTTCAACGAGAACGACTGCTGGGCGAGGGTAGAGGGAAACAAGGCCCGCCTGGGGGTATCGGATTACGTGCAGCAGAAAGCATCGGACATGGTCCTTTTCGAGCCCCCCGAAGTCGGTACGGAGATAGGCCAATTCGACGAGGCGGGCTCGCTGGAATCCACCAAGACGGCGTTGGACATCATCTCCCCCGTCTCCGGGAAAGTGGTGGCGGTGAACCGGGAGCTGGTTGACGCGCCCGAGCTGATCAACGAGGACCCTTACGTGCGGGGTTGGGCGGTGGAGGTGGAACTCAGCAACATCGAGACGGACCGCGAGCTCTTGATGGACTGCGACGGCTACCTCGCCTACCTGCAGGGCAAGGTGGAGCGGGAGCTGCGCGAGAAGGCGCTGGGCGAGGAAGCGCAGGCAACAGATGCGCAAGGATCCCGGCGGCCGCAGGAGCCCGCAAGGCCGGGGGAAACGGGCCGGCCATATGAACTGGAGGAGCCGCGGGAGCCAGGCCGCCCGTGGAAACCAGGCCAGCCCAAGGAACCTGGACAGCCATGGGAGGGTTGATAAGGTCTTGAGAGGGAGAAAAGTCTACATCATCCCCTGCAGCGGTATAGGGAAAGCCACCGCGTCCGTAGGGAGGGAGGCTACCTACCGCGTCGTAGAGGACCTCCTGCCCGAGACCTGCGACACCCTCTGCCTGGGCCTCCTCACCACGGGAGATGAAGAGGCGCGCGTGTTAGTACGCGATAACCTGGTAATGGCCATCGACGGCTGCGCCAAGGACTGCGCCCGTAAGAACGTGGAGGCTTCCGGCAAGACCCCGGACATCGCCTACCGCGTTCAGGATTTTATGAAGAAACACAAGGGGCTGAAACCCGAGACGGTCCTCGATGTCGGTGAGGGCGGGCGTGAGCTGGCCGATAAGATGGCCGATGAGGTCGCCGCGGAGATAAGGGGATTGCTGGAGGAGGAAGACTGAGATGGCGCTGGAGACAAGGCCCAAGAAGGTGGGCGTACTTTCCTGCTCCGGCGAAGCGGAGGCGGAGGGCACCATCGCTCGTAACGCGGTGCGGCTGGTGATGGAGAGATACCGCCCCGGCATCACCGTCTCGCTCTGTCTCCCTCTCTACCTGGCCGGCGACGAGGGAGAGCGGCGCTTCGCCCAGGCGGTTCCAGTCATTGCCGTGGACGGCTGCGGCAAAGCCTGCGCCAAGCTGGCTACCGAAAAGTACTCCGGCGAGGTGGAGGATGCCATCGATGTCAGCGCGCTGCTGCGCGATTGGGGCGTGGAGGAGACACTATCCCGTTCCCACCCCGGCGAGCTGGAATGGGAGCTGGCGGAACGCGTGGCGCAGGAGATAGTGAAGAGGATAGACCGCCTCATCGCCGAGGGGAGAGTGGTGGACAGTGAAGAGGGTTGAGGTTTTCCTGGGTCCCACCATGTGTTCCTGCTCGGGCGTCTTCTCCCTGCGGGACCAGGAAAAGCACTCCCAGGCAGAGATGCTCATCGCAATCCTTAAAGACCACCCCGGGGAGGTGGATCTGGTCGTGTACGACCCCTCCGAAGACGCCGCCTACGGCGAGTACATGAAGAAGCTCAAGGGCTACCTGCGCCAGGCGGGCGAAGACGAGTTGGCCGACCGCGCAGCCTTCTCCATCCGGCAGACAACCCCCGCTATAACCGTGGATGGCAAGCCCGCATATATCGGGGTGGTCCCCGATATAGCCGGCTTCCTGAGCGAGCTCGGCTTGAGTGTCTAGCGGCTTCTGCTTCGTCATCTTCGTCATCTCAAGCCCGTTCTGCGCTTTTTGTTTGCCTGAGCATCCGCTTCGATATGTATCCACGAACCTGGCTGGCTCGGCAGAGCTCGTCGCCGGACGCGTCAGCCTGCCGCCGAAGGGTTAGAATAGGTTAGATACCGCGAGGAGGGAGGATGGCCATGCGCAGGCTGCAAGATGTGGAGCGGGATGAGCTCAAGGATTTCCTGGGCAAAGGTTGGCTCACCCACGACGGCATGTGGTTCTACCATACCTATCTCGATTCCGGCATGGAGCAGGCGAACCGGATCAACCGGCAGGCGATCAGGTCGCTCGCGGCTGTCGAGATGGCCAGAGTGAGGAAAGTGCTGCGCGTGGAGGACAAAGACCTGCGGACCTTCGAGGGGTTGCAGCACTTCATGCACGATGCCCTGGAGATGACCTTGCCGGAATCGGTCTTCTCCCGGGCAAGCTTTACCTTTGTCCCCCCCACCCTATTCCACTGGGAATGGAAGGACGGCGAATGTTTCGCCTACAAGAGCATGCAGCAGCTCGGGACCATCGATGAATACATCTGCGGTGTGATGTTCCGCATCGAGTGCTGGCTGGAAAACTCCGGTATCCCCTACACGGTGGAGCCCAAGATAGAGAAGTGCATCATGCACGAGACCGGCCATTGCCGTGGGGATTTCACGATATATTTCGAAGGTGCCTCGCTTCTGCCGGGAGGGCCTGGATGACCAAGAGCTTCGGGGTCAGAGCTTGAGAATCAAATCTTCAATAGGTTTGAGCTTGGTCTGCCAGCGTGGGGTAATGCAACTTATGAACTCTGACCCCAAGGAGTTGCGTGGCGTGGAGAGGAGCAAGTGATGAACGACATGTCCCTGCTGGAGGAGCGCAGGCAGCGCGTGCTGAAGACCATCGCGCTGGATAAGACCGACCGCACTCCCGTGGTCCTGGAGTACTCGGGCTTCGGGGCGGGAGCCATTGGCGCGCGGTTGGGCGATTACGTTAGAGACATGCCGACGGCCACGGACATGATGATCCAGGCTTGGGACAAGGGGGGAGGGGCCGACGCTATGGAATACGCCACCTATCCCCCGGATATGCTCAGCCTTGCCTGGCTTTCCAGGATCTATGTTCCCGGGCGTGAGCTTCCTTTCGACGAGGCATGGCAGGTGCTGGAGAGAGAGCTCATGACCGTGGATGACTACGACCGCATTACAGGCATGGGATGGAACGCCTTCCTGGCCTCCTTCCTCGAGGAACGGGTCGGTTTGGACATAGGGCAGGCCCTGGGCGGCTTCATCCAATTCGTGCCGCAGGCCGTCGAGAGATGGGCGGAGCACGACGCGCCGGTCCTGGTCATGGGCATCATCACCACACCCTACGAGATGTTCTGCGGAGGACGCACCCTGGCCCAGTTTGTCCTCGACCTCTATCGCATCCCCGACAAGGTGCAGGCGGCCATGGACACCACCCTTCCCGAGATAGCCGGCCCCATCGTCGCCGTCAACAAACAGTTCGGTTTTCCGGCCATGTGGGTGGGCGGCTGGCGTTCGGCCTCGGAGATGCTCTCCCGCCCCCTATGGGAGCGCTTCGTCTGGCCTTACCTGGAGAAGCTCGCTTACGAGGTGCTCGACTCCGGCACCATCGTCATCTTCCACCTCGACTCCGACTGGACCCGCGACCTGGACATGTTCAAGTCATTACCAGCGGGCAGGTGCGTACTGTCCCTCGACAGCTCCACCGACATCTTCAAGGCCAAGGAGGTGCTCGGGGATACCATGTGCATCATGGGTGACGTGTCCCCCGTCCTGCTCTCCCACGGGACCCCCGATGAGGTCTATGCTTACTGCCGCCGGCTCATAGAGGGATTGGGTCCCACGGGCTTCATCCTCCACTCCGGCTGCGACATCCCCATCGACGCCAGGGTGGAAAACGTACAGGCCATGATCGCCGCCGCCACCGGCAAGTAACGGGTCAGGCCTCAAAACTCTGCATTGTCTGCAGTGCAAGTTTTGGGGCCTGACCCCAAAGCGTTGCCTGCGGTTGGTTATGCGCCATGGTCATCCTATAATCGTAAACGACGGTATGGATACCGGGGGGTGAGCCGGGATGGAACTACGATGGGACCCGCTTCTCGCGACCTGGGTCATGGTGGCTTCGCGCCGCCAGGAGAGGCCCCTCCTGCCGGAGGACCACTGCCCTTTCTGTCCGGGCTCGGGAAAGGTACCGGACGATTACGACGTTTACGCCTACGACAACGACTTCCCCGCGCTCATGCCCGACCCCCCGCAGCCGGACATCGCCGGGGACGATCTGCTTCCGGTGAAGCCCAGCTTCGGTAAATGTGAGGTGACCCTGTACTCCCCTGACCACGATGTTACCCTTCCCGAGCTGCCCCTGGATCACGTCATCAGGCTGGTCGAGCACTGGCAGGAGCGTTACCGGGTGTTGGGAGACATCCCCGGCATAGAATACGTCTTCATCTTCGAGAACCGGGGAGAGGCGGTGGGCGTGACCATCCACCATCCCCACGGCCAGATCTATGCCTATCCCTTCATCCCACTGAGGATCAAGGCGGAGCTGGAGTCCGCCGCGATGCATTGGAGAAATAAAGAAAGCTGCCTCATCTGCGACCTCCTGCAGCACGAGCGGGATGCGGGAGAGCGGTTGGTGTATCGAGGTGACGGGTTGACCGCATTCGTGCCCTCCTGGGCACAGTACGGCTACGACGTCATCTTGGCACCCGACCGTCACCTGGGTTCCCTATCCGAGATGGGTGAGGGGGAAAAGCAGGGCCTGGCCCTGGCTTTGAGGAGCGTGACCGGCGGGTACGATTCCCTCTTCGGCTTTACCTTTCCCTACATGATGTGCATGCATCAGAACCCGACGGACGGGGGGGATTATCCTTACTTCCATTTCCACATCGAGTTCTACCCTCCCATGCGCGATCGCGACAAGCTCAAGTACAGTGCCTCCTCCGAGACTGGCGCCTGGGCCCACATCAACACCACCGTCCCCGAGGAGAAGGCTGCGGAGCTGCGGGTGGTGGTGGAGAACAAGTTGGCGGAGTGGGGAGAGAGGTGAAGAGGAACGGTGAGGGCTGCGGATCTGAGCCCGCTTCCCGTGTTTTCCGTATGATCCCAAGGGATCGTAGGCGGCTTTGACGCACAAGGGGGCTTACCTGGCTCGATCCTCGATGTGGAGATAAGCCCGAAGCAGTTATCTGGCGTCAGGCCTGCATACCAGAAGATGTGTAGGCCTGACCCTCGATGTGGAAAATGGAGGGCTGACCCCATGTTGATGAGGGAGATAGAGGAACGGCGGGCCGAGTTCGCGGCGCGCTTCGGGGAAGGAAGCGCCGCCGATCTTTACTTCGCCCCGGGGCGGGTCAACCTCATCGGCGACCACACCGACTACAACGGCGGCCTTGTCTTGCCCATGGCCATCGCGGAGGGGACCTATCTGCTGATGCGGCCGAAAGAGGCGCCACCCGCCCGGCTCTATTCGGTCAACACCGGCGAGGAGGCGGGATTCGATCCCCGGCAGATCGTCAAGCAGGGTGACTGGGCGGACTACGTACGCGGCGTCTTCTTCATCCTCGCGCAGACCCGGGGCGTGCCTCCTCCCTGCGAGGCGATGTGCTTCGGGGACCTGCCCCTGAACGCGGGGCTATCCTCCTCCGCCTCCCTGGAGGTGGTCACCGCCCTGGCCGCATCCAGCCTGGGTATCCAGGTCGGAAGCGAGGAGGCAGCGCAGACCGGCTGGCGCGCCGAAAACGAATTCGTCGGCATGAACTGTGGGGTGATGGACCAGTATGCGGTGTCTCTGGCCAAAGCGGGCCATCTCCTGCTGCTCGATTGCGAGACACTGGATTATGAACATATCCCGTTCAACCTCGCGGGCGCCTCCGTGTTGGTCGGGCACACCGGCGCCGGCCGCTCACTGCTGGACTCGCAATATAACCTCAGGCGGCGGGAGTGCGAGGAGGCCCTCGGGCTCATCTCCGCGAAGATAGGAAAAAAGAATGTCCTGAGCCGGGTCACCCCCGAGGAGTTAGAAGAGGTCAGTGATGTGCTGCCCGAGGTCCTGCGTATGCGGGTGCAACACGTCATCACGGAGAACCTGCGGGTCAAGGAAGCGGCGGGCTGCCTGGCTGAGGGAGACGCCGAGAAACTGGGCCTCCTCCTCAACCTCTCCCACGCTTCCCTGCGCGACCTCTACGGGGCGTCATCTTTCGAGCTCGACATCCTGCAGGAGATATCCCTGGGCCAGTCCGGGGTATGGGGATGCCGTATGACCGGGGGAGGCTTCGGCGGTTGCGTGGTCGCCCTCGTGCAAAGTGAGACAATACCTTCCTACCTGGAGAAGGTCCCCGACGCCTACCGCGGTGCGACGGGGCGCGAACCACTCTTTATCGTCACCGCCCCAGCCGGGGGCGCCAGGAAGCTTTAAAGAAGGCTGCGGTCGTGGATGGCCTGCAGCAAGGACTCGGCAGAGCGATCGGTAGTGTAGGTGGGGATCCCGTTAAGCCGGGCTTTGGCT
>CAYHAT010000060.1:0-13070 GCA_964354675.1 uncultured Actinomycetota bacterium
AGGAAATCATGGACTACGATGCGATAGTGATAGGGGCGGGGCTTGGGGGGCTTTCCTGCGCCGCCATCCTCGCGCAGCAAGGCTTCAAGACCCTGGTATGCGAGAACACCGGTCAGGTGGGGGGATGCTGCTCATCCTACGATCACCAGGGTTACCGCTTCGACATCGGCGCCAGCGTAGTGGAGCTGGCGTGGGTGATCGACGAGCTGTTCGAGAAGGTGGGAAAAAAGACCGCGGACTACATAGACTTCATACCCATCGATCCCATCTACGGCTTCATCACCGCCGACGGCCGGCGGTTCAACTATCCCGTAGATGTGGCGGGAACCAGGGAAGTCATCGCGGGTCTGTCCGAGGAAGATGCGAAGTCCTGGGACCGCTTCGCCGCAGTCGGTTCCGAGGCCATCCAGAACGCCTTCGGCAAGGTCATGAGCAAATCAATGGGAACGATGAAGGATATGATGAGCGTGGGAATGGAAAACCCTGCCATTATGAAATACATGAAGTACTTCGCCCTCAACTTTGAGAGCACCCTTTGCCATTTCTTCAAGAGCGATATCATCAGGGCCTCCATGTGCCTGCAGTCCTACTTTATCGGCCTCCCTCCCTGCCTCTGCCCCGGCTACGTGGCCTTCCTCGCCTACTCGGAGCACGAGGGGGTATTCTACCCCCGCGGGGGGATGGTCGCCATTCCCCAGGGCATGGCCCAGGCCTTCGGGGAGTCCGGGGGGGAGATCAAGTTCAACGCCACGGTGAAGAAGGTGCTTCTGGACGGCAGGCGTGCCTGCGGCGTCGAACTGGAGGACGGGACCCAGATAAGGTCTCGCATGGTGGTCTCCAACATCAACGCCAAAACGCTTTACCTGGAGCTGGTGGGCGAGGAAAACCTTCCCTCCTGGGCGAAGAGGGCCATCAAGAGCTACGAGGTCTCCATGCCCTCCCCCATGATCATGTTGGGATTGGACAGGAAGCCGGACCTCGATGCCCACCACACCATCCCCTATTCCACCCTGGACGAGATGAACCGCATCTGGTTTGAAGAGTACCTGAACAACCGCATACCGGAGTTTGGTGCCGGGCTCATCTCCTGGCCCACCCACGCCGACCCCTCCCTGGCCCCCGAGGGACATCACATCCTGAACATGATAGCCTTCGCCCCCTACGAACCGGCGGAAGGTGATTGGGACAAGATAAAAGAGAAATACCTGGAGACGCAGCTCGACGTCCTGGAAAGGAACTTCGGCCTCAACATCCGGGACCACGTCGTCGTGGCCAAGGTCAACACTCCCAAGGATTTCGAGAAGATGCTCCGTCATCCCAGGGGCGCGGTGTACGGGTTGCAGAGCGACATCACCTGTTCCGCAGCCTTCCGCCCGGGCTCCCGCTCGAGGGCCGTGAAAGGGCTTTACCTGACCGGCGCCTCCACCCACCTCGGGGGAGGTATAGCTCCGACCATAGGATCGGGCATGGTCGCTGGGGATCTTATCGGTAAGGACTTCGGATAACGAGCATTACCTTCGATCGGCGCGTGCCTGGCGGACGAAAAGAGCAAGGGCGGGTAATTAATAAGAGTATCGGACAGGACTGCGATCGTCTGGGGAGCCGAGGATAGGAGAGACAGGCCATGGGTTTGCGCAAGAGACTGTTTCTGATGCTCGGATACACCTACAGGCTCCTGTATCGTCTGCCGGTTATCGGTGACCCGCTGGTAAGGGGTATGTGCGGGGCGATAGCATTCATGAATTACCGCTCCCCTTACGGCATCAAGACTTTTATCTCCATGGACGACTTCAGGAAGGGCTTCGAGAGGCTGGTGGAGATGGCGGACCTGGATATCGAGATAACCGGTCAAGACGAGGAGAAACTGGAGCTGGTCTTGACCCGGTGCGCCTACGGGTTTTCCCGACCCGAGCACAGAGGGGTCTGTGACGCGGCGATGGACATGGACCGCAAGATGTTCGGCTATTGCGGTGCTAAGCTGGTGATCGACGCATGCATCCCGGATGGCTCTCCTGTGTGCAAGATATCCATACATGGGCCGCAATAGGCGTTTCTCGGAAAGGACTTTGGATGGTGCTCGCTGCCGCTAGTGGTCCTGTACAAGGCGGGCGAACAGCGCAAAGAGCGGGCATGAGAGATACTCGATGAATCCTCGGTTGAACGGAGGGGAGAGAAAGATGGCAGAGAGACAGAACAAATATGACGCGATCATCATCGGCGCCGGCGTAGGCGGCCTGGTCTGCGGGAATTACCTGGTACGCAACGGCAAGAAGGTCCTTATACTCGAGCACGGCAGGGCGGTCGGGGGGAACATCTCGGGCATCCGCCGCAAGGGATATTTCTTCGATGCCGGGTCGCAGTCCACGGAGAACGTGGGCATACTCTTCCCCATCCTCGAGGAATTGGGGCTCTACAATCCAAACGATTGGGACCAGGCGGACTGGCGCTGGATGACCCCCGATTGTGATGTGGTCCTGCGTAACTTCGAACAGATCAGGACCGACTTCAAGAATTACTTCCCGGAGTCATCCTCCGATATCGACGCATGGTTCGATTTCATCGAGCCCGGGTGCAACCTCATGAAGGACCTCATGGGGGGCACGCCCTTCCCCCTGCTCCAGCGCGGTGCGGAGAGATACCGCACCATGGCGAAGATGGCCAAAGTGGGGCTGCCGATGCTTAAATTGATGCCCGAGACCTTCAGGAAGTCGGGCAGTGAGAAGGGCCGGGAGATCTTTCGTGACCCGCGGCTGGCCTTCCTGTTCGGGGAGTTCGGCAACGAGAACATGCTGCTCTTCATGTACTACTCATTCTGGTATAGTTTTCTGTACGACTACACCTATCCCAAGGGCGGCCTGGTAGCCCTGGCGTACATGCTTGCCGACTCGTTCAGGGAGAAAGGCGGGGAGATAAAGCTCTCGAGCACGGTCGACAAGGTACTGACCTCGGGGAACACGGCCATCGGGGTCGAGATCGCCGATGGAGAACAGTTCTACGCCGAGAAGATAGTGAACACGGGTAACACGAAAAGGCTCTTCACCGAGATGTGCGACCCCGCGCTGTTTCCCAAGAAGCTCCTCGCAAGGAATAAGAACGGGGATGTGAGTATCTCGGTGGTCACCGCCTTTCTGGGCCTGGACATGTACGACAGCGAGCTCGCCGAGAAGCACAAGGTGCATCACACCCTCTACTGGAGGACCTACGGGACTAACACGGATATCTACGATCCGGAGCTTCATCGCAAGAGCTGGGCCATGACAAGCTGGGTTTCCATGCACGATAAGAGCCTGGCGCCCGAAGGTAAGAACTCCATGATCGTCCAGATACCGATGCCGTACGATTGGATGAACGGCTGGGGGACGGGTTCTGCCGACCCCATGGCCCGTAATGACACGTACAAGGTGCTGAAGGAGAAGGTGCTTGACGATATCATCGAGGACATGGAGTACATGATACCCGGCATCCGCGACAAGGTGGAATACAAGGAACTGGCTACCCCGCGCACGCTTTCCAGGTACACCTTGAACCCGGAGGGGTCCATCATGGGCTGGTCATACGACATGTATAAAACGCCCCTGTTCGGGCGTTTCGTCCAGTTCAAGACGCCGGTGAAGAACCTCTACCTGGCCGGCCACTACTCCATCTGGCCCGGAGGGATCGTGTTCTCCGCCCTTACCGGTAAACTGGTCGCGGAAGGTATGTACGAGGGGTTTGGCAAGGTGCTTCTCTGGTAAGCGAGCTTTCCAGGCATTTCAAGGAATATGCACCAGCGGTCTCGAAAGGCATGGTGCTTTGCGATTGGTCTCATTGCCTATTATCTGGCCTTCTCCCTAATATGCATATTGAGTTGGGAAACCACATGGGGAGATTTGGATCTCTGATAAGTGAGAAGGGGCGTGACCTTACAGGCTGTGTCCAAATCGTGCCCATTTTTAACGGTTGGTTATGTAGTTTGAAGGTCAGTAGCGATACGCGGAGGCTGCTATATATAAACGACTTCGGAGAGAATGCGTTCACCGATCCTTGGCTTTAGTGCTTTCTTCATGACCAGATCCACGTTAACGTCGAGGAGCTGACTCAGCCTGCGCTTCAGGCTCACGAACCTCAGCAAGCTTATCGGCTGCGAGAACTCCACCAATATGTCCAGGTCGCTTCCTTTATCCTGATCGTCGCGCACGTAGGAACCGAAAAAGCCTATGTTGCTTACCGAGAACTCCTTTTCAAGCTCCTTTCTATGCTCATTCAATATATCCCTAAATCTTTCCAGATCAGTCATCGCCCAACTCCTCAATAATTCGCCTGATCTCCCTTTCAGCCTCCGGGAGATCGTCCTTGACGGTCAACCATACCGCCTCGAGATCCACCTCAATGTAGTCGTGGATCAACACATTCCTCATACCGATCATATCGCTCCAGGGGACCTTGGGATATCTTTGGGTTATGTCCTCGGGGATATGGCGTGCCGCTTCCCCGGCCACTTCCAGTGCCCTGATAACTGCAAAAGCCGTCCGTTCATCCGCCTCGAATTCCTGCATACTCATATCACCCAGGAAGGTTTGAGCCTTTGCAATGGCTTCGAGAATGTCATTAAGATAATCGAGGATGAACCTTTTTTCAGCCATCTGCCATACTCCTTCTATTGCTCCTATTATCATAGCAGGTGATGACAGGTTCAACATGGCAAGACTCCGCGAATTTTACCTCTGAGTTTCATACAGGTTTAGCTCTGATTTATCTCAAGACTCTTGGTCTCGGGTTTGGATTGCTTTACATTTTCTGTAAAGAAGAATAGGTATTCTGTTTGAGGGCTATATTCTTTTCTGCACAAGGCTACTTCTAACCGGGCATCCAGACTACATCATAAACGCAATAGCTGAATATTGTTTTTAGAATCCTAAGGAGGGTTTGCTATGGGAATCGCGGAGGAAACGGCCTGGCTCGACGCCACCGCCCAGGCGGAGCTGGTGCGCTGCAAGGAGGTCAAGCCCATCGAGTTGGTGGAGGCGGCCATTGAACGTATCGAGAGTTTAAACCCCCAACTGAACGCGGTAATCACGCCCATGTACGACCTGGCCCGCGAGGCAGCCGCGGGCGAACTGCCCGAAGGCCCCTTCACCGGAATACCGTTTCTTTTAAAGGATCTCATCGCCTCCTACGGTGGAGTGCGCATGACCAACGGCTCCACCTTCATGCGGGACTACGTTCCCGACCAAGATAGTGAACTGGTGATACGGTACAAAAAAGCTGGATTGGTGGTGGTAGGCAAGGCCAACACACCGGAGTTCGGTTTACAGAACACCACCGAGCCCTACCTGTTCGGTGCCACCCGCAACCCCTGGAATACCGGTAAGACCACGGGCGGATCGAGTGGGGGCTCCGCCGCGGCGGTGGCCGCGGGGATGGTGCCCGCGGCCCATGGCAATGATGGAGCCGGCTCCATACGTATCCCCGCCTCCTGCTGCGGCGTCTTCGGCCTCAAGCCTACCCGCGCCCGCAATCCCCTGGGCCCCAGCCTCGGCGATATAATGAACGGCCTGTCGGTGGAGCACGCCCTCACACGCTCGGTGCGGGACAGCGCCGCCCTTCTCGACGCGTCTTCAGGCCCTGATCTCGGCGACCCTTACCCAGCGCCGCCGCCGGCCCGCCCTTTCCTCGAGGAAGTGGGGGCGGATCCCGGCCGCCTGCGTATCGCCTATACCACCCAGCAGGCCCAGGGCGTGAAGGTGCACCAGGACTGCATTCTGGCGCTCGAGGACACGGTGAAACTGTGCGCCGAACTGGGCCACGAGGTGGAGGAGAAAGCACTCGATATCAGCTACGAGATGCTGGCGCAGTTGTTCATGGTCTTATTCTCAGCGGTTACCGCAATGACGGCTTACGGAATGGCCATGGTCATGGGAAAGACCCCTACACAGGATCAGTTCGAGCCGCTTACCTGGGCCTTCATGGAGGCGGATCATGGATCAACCGCTTCGCAGTATCTACTGGCGGTGGCCGGCCTACAGGGTATCTCTCGCAGCCTCGCCCACCAGACCGCCGACTTCGACCTCTGGCTCACCCCCACCATAGCCGAGCCTCCCGTGCCCCTAGGAACCTTTGAGTCAGTATTGGATGATCCCTTACGCTGGATTGAGCGCGCGGGCGAGTTCACCCCATTCACCTTCATATTCAACATAACCGGGCAGCCGGCCATGAGTGTGCCGCTCCACTGGAACGAGGACGGCCTTCCTATAGGAGTGCAGTTCATGGCCAAGTTCGGTGACGAGGCCACCCTCTTCCGCCTGGCGTCACAGCTGGAGGAAGCGCGTTCCTGGGCACAGCGGTGCCCCCCGGTCAGCATTTAACCCCCAACTGCATCAAGGTGATCCCCTGTTGCGGGCGTGGTATTGATACACAGAACAGGCGAACATGTAGTAAAAAAGGAATATCCTGGTAAGCCCATCCGGCTCGAAAGGCGTTGTTCTTCGGCAAGGATCTCAAGGATTCCCACCCAGCCCTCTCCAGCAAAATACATTCTGAGCTGTAAACGAAGCCCTTAGCATCTGGTTGATATCGAGAACAAGGCAGTGATAGTGTCAATAGCTGGAACGAGCAAGAGCGAACGAGGGGGGACGTCATGAAGGTGGTCACGCTCGGCACGGGGAGCCCTCTACCGGATGCCAACCGGGCAGGCCCCGCGATCCTGATCCGCACCGCGGGCCGCGACCTGCTGTTCGACTGCGGGCGTGGCGTGTTGATGCGGGCCGCCGCCGCCATGACCGGACCGCTGGCCTTCGACACGGTTTTCCTCACGCATCTCCACAGCGATCACGTCACCGATTTTAACGACATCGTCACGATGCGATGGGCCATGTCGCCGACACCGAACCCGTTGCGCGTGGTCGGACCCGTCGGCACGCAGCGCTTTGTCGACCGGACCATCGAAATGCTCCGCGACGATATAGGCTACCGCGTCGCGCATCACGGCGATCTCAACTGGGAGCCGACCTGCGAGGTCACCGAGGTGAGCGACGGTCTGGTCGCCGACGATGGCAAGGTCCGTATCACGGCAGCGCCGACAGATCATGCGCCGGTGCATCCCACGGTCGGCTATCGCATCGAGGACGACGGCAAGGTGGTGGTCATCGCGGGTGACACGGTGCCGTGCGATGGGCTCGATCGCTTGTGCGCGGGCGCCGACGTCTACGTGCAGACAGTGATACGGCGCTCGATGGTCGAGGCCATTCCCGCGCCAAGGTTGCAGGACATCCTCGAATACCACTCGAGCATCCAGGATGCCGCGGCCACCGCGACGCGAGCGGCAGTCGGCACCCTCGTCATGACCCACACCGTGCCATCGCCCTGGCCTGGTACCGAGGCCGAATGGATCGCCGAGGCCGCCGAGGGATTCGCCGGCGTCATCGTCCTCGCCTACGACCTGTGGGAGCACGAGGTCTGACCGCGCCTGCCGCCAATTGTCTTGCCCACTACCCCGGGAACGGATACCTCGAAAGGCGCGGTGCTTCGCCGTGGGCTTGGCGAGTACAAATTATGATCCGTCCGCCAATATGTTGCTTGAGCTGGTCATTTACTGATCCGTTGTGTTGTTCACAATCTATTTGAAAAGTGTAAAATTCTCCGCTGTGTCCAAATTGTGCCCATTTTTCAACGCCTAATTCCCCGGGGATATTCAAGGTTCTTATGCCCTATCCCGTTGATAGCTCGGCGTGGTCTATGCTTGTATCAGTATTCGACGAAACCGCTACCTGCTTATCAGGGATTTTCCGCATTAAATCCCTGTCTGAAAATGGGAGAAGGAAAGCTGCTACCGCAGTTATAGCTCCCACGCAGTATCGAAGCCATCTCGCACCGCGCTGAATATACGCCCGGGCTCACGAGCATCGCCGACCACGTAGACGCGGGGGAAGCGCGGCTTCAGCTCCCGCGCCAGGCGGTCGTCGCTTACGACCCCCACCGCAAGGACCACGGCACCGACCTGGCGCGTCGTGTGCTGACGGGACTTTGCATGCTCCAGGGTTATCCCGTCCTTCCCTATGTCAACTAGCTTATGGGAGGTGACGAACTCGGTACCGTATTCATTCAGCCGCCCGAGCACGTCCTCAAGGTTCTGGAAATAGGCGCCGGGGCCGATCTCGTCCAGCATCTCCACCACCAGCAGGCGGTTGCCGTCCTTCGCCAGTTTCTCCGCGGTCTCCAGGCCCGTCAATCCCGAGCCGATGACCGCAACGTTCTTGTCCTTCAGCCTGACCGTTCCCTCGAGGATCGCGTTGACGGTGCAGACGTTCTCCCGGTCAACCCCAGGGATGTCCGGCACGATGGGTTGCGCGCCGGTGGCGACGATCACCGCGTAGGGATCGAGTGCCTCAATGGTCGCTAGAGAAGCCTCGGTCTCGAAACGGATCTCCGCCCCGCTGCGCCGGGCTGTGCCCTCCAGGTCCCGGATGCACCAGTCGATCTTGTCCTTCTTGGGCGGCACGCCGGCCAGCCTTAGCTGCCCGCCGGCGGACTCGCTGCCCTCGAGTACTACAGACTTGAAGCCGCGGGAGGCCAGCACCTCGGCTGCCGCCAGCCCCGCAGGGCCCGTCCCGATTACTACCACGGTGCGCCCGCCTCCGTCCCAGCGCGGCTTCGCCGTCTCCCTCTCCCGCCCCAGGCGGGGGTTGACTGCGCACTCAATAGACAATCCCATCATCCCGTTCTCTTCCAGAGATTCAAAGCAGCGCAGGCAGGAGATACAGCGCATGATCTCGTCTGCTCGGCCCTCCATGGACTTTGAGACCCAGGCCGCATCGGCCAGGAGGGGTCGCCCGAGGCATACAAAGTCCTGAATGCCCTCGGCGAGCTGGGCCTCGGCCTGCTCGGGCGAGCGGATGAGATTCGCGGCGATGACGGGGATGGACACCACTTCCTTGACGGCGCGCGCCAGGTGCTTTCGCCAGCCACACTCGAAGGACATGGGCTCAAGCGTATAATTGGCGGTCTCGTAGGTACCCGAGCTCACGTTGATGGCATCGATGCCAGCCCGCTCCAACCATTTGGCTATCTCCACCCCCTCCTCCAGCTCGATACCTTTGCCGAGCTTGCCTATGCAGCGATAGAACTCGTCTACACTGAGCCTGACGGCGATAGGGAAGTCTTTCCCGCACTCGTGCCGGATGCCGTCGATGATCTCCCGTGGGAAGCGCAAGCGGTTCTCCAAGCTTCCTCCATATTCGTCCTGGCGCAGGTTTGTGTAGGTACTCAGGAACTGCTCGATGAGATAGCCATGGGCTGCATGCAGTTCTACACCATCTGCCCCGGCAAGCTGTACGCGTCGGGCTGCCCGCACGAAATCCTTCACCAGGCTTTTTATCTCCCATCTCCTCAAGGCGCGCGTCCTCTGATTGTAGAGACTGGATGGAACCTTAGACGGGCCGACCACGGCAGGCCAACGTAAGTGCTCAATCATCCATTCGCTGGCGGCTGGATACTTCCCAGCAGATAGAAGGATTTTCGGCAGTAGACCATAAAAGCCGGGCCAGAGACGACCGACAAGTTCGGTCAGGGGGGCCGAGATTCCCATAAGCGACATACCCTCGTTTCCCGGGTGATGGAGCTGGCAGAATACCTTAGTGCCATGGGCATGGACGCGGTCCACCATGGATGCGAAGGGAGCGATATGCCGGTCGTAGGCTATGGAGAGCTGTCTGGGTAAGATCGCCCCGTGAAAGTAATTGACGCGGGTGGCCCCGGTAATGAGCAAGCCAAGCCCATTCCTGGCCCTCTCCTCGTAATAATCGATGAGTTGTTCAGATGGAGTACCATCGTAGTTCGCCATGCCCGTGACCATAGGTGCCTGGACCACCCGGTTCCTGATGGCCACGTTTCCGATCATGCCCTCGCTGAAGAGAAGTGGGTACTGCATGGCCCGCCTCCTTACTTCCCCCATGTACTGCTCATGTTTACCAACAGCAAAACCGGTATTTCATATAACCTATCAACGCTGTATTCCTACCCTCTACCATGCAGATTGAAACGTCTAAAGAGCGGAATCCTTTGCTCTTGAAAATCCTGCCGGCATGGTATTGCAAACGCAGTCCGGAGCGATATTCGGAGAAGCAGAAGAAGCATGAAGCTCACCTGCCTCGAAAGGCGTTGTTCTTTGCTGTGGGCTTCGCGAGTCCGTATCCTACCCTTACCGCCAGAATATATCTTGAAGTGCGAACTTAAACGCCGAGTCTATGATGCTGGTTTCTGTCAGAAATCCTAACATCTTCAGGTTGTGTCTAATTTGTGCCCATCTTTCGCATCTTGTGATGTCGATTTAGCGGCCATCTGTAGCTGGTATAATGACTACAAGATGGTGAATGATGGAATCCACGGGGGATGAGTACATGGACATCAACGAGATGTTGGATTTGAGGAGGAATGAAATACTGGAAGTAGCAGCCAGACATGGTGCTTTGAATATTCGGGTCTTCGGTTCTGTATCCCGTTCCGAGGCTGGTCCTGGAAGCGATGTGGATTTTCTCATAGAACTCGAGCCAGGACGCACCCTTCTGGACCATGCGGCGCTTTACCTCGAACTCAAACAACTCCTTGGTTGCGAGGTCGACGTGGTAACGGAAAAGGGCCTTCGCCCCAGGATGCGTGACCGCATACTCAAGGAGGCAACCCCGATATGAGGGATGACCGGGAACGTCTTCAAGATATGCTTGAGGCCATCGAGAGAATCGAGCGTCACACCGCCAAAGGCCGCGAGGAATACGAACGGGATGAGTTGATCCAAACCTGGATAGTGCATCATATCCAGATCATTGGGGAAGCAGCAAGGAAGTTGTAGAAAGAAATCCGTTCAGAACACGACGAGGTTCCATGGCCTACGATTATCGCCATGCGCAACATCCTGGTCCACGATTATTTCAATGTTGATATCGACGAAGTATGGTCAACGGTGGAAAAAGATCTTCCTGCCCTCAAGGAAAATATATCTTCTATCTTAGAGGATATGGGGACTTGACCCTTCACTCCTTAGCCAGTGCGAGCGCCGAAAAGAGCAATCATGTTAACAACACGATATGTGCCAACATGCCTTCCATCGTCCTGGCTCATATATCATGTCTTGATCGTGTCAGCCATGTATTCAGCTAAATACTTTAACGCTGTAGAGATCCTCCAGGCCCGTAGGCAATGCCTTGGAAACTAAACAGGATGATGGAGATAGAAAAGCCCCAAGGTGTATTGGAAACAAACCTCCGATAAAAAGCTCACCTGGCTCGAAAACCGTTGGGCCCCGCTGCTGGTTTCGTGGGTTCGCATTCCGCCCAATCCGCCGGTATCGATTGATCCGGCTCAACCGGTCTTCTTCCGCAGCTTTTCCAGCTTGGGCGAGATGACCGCCCGGCAATAGGGTTCGCGCGGGTTCCTCTCGAAATATCTCTGGTGATACTCCTCGGCTGGATAGAACCGGTCCAGCTCCTTAACCTCGGTCACGACAGGCTTGTCGTAGTCTGCCGTGATGCTCGCGATGAACCTCTCGGCCTGTGTTCTCTGCTCCTGTGAGTTGTAGAGGATGACGGACCTGTACTGGGTGCCGACGTCTGCTCCCTGCCGGTTCAGGGAGGTGGGGTCGTGCGTCGCGAAGAACACCTCGAGCAGGTCCTCGAGCGAAACCACCTCGTGGTCGTACTCGACCTCGACCACCTCGGCGTGCCCGGTGCCGCCATAGCAGACCTGGCGGTAAGTGGGACCATCGGTCACGCCTCCCGCGTAGCCGGGGGTCGCCCTGAGCACGCCGACGATGGTGTTCAGCACCGCCTCCGTGCACCAGAAACATCCCCCACCCAGGACGATGGTCTCGTGGCTACTCTGCATTATCATCCGGGATAAACCTCATCGAAATAGAGTTGACGCAGTGCCGGGTGTTCTTGGGGGTGAACCGTTCGCCCTCGAAGACATGCCCGAGGTGGGCACCGCACCTGGCGCAGACTATCTCCGTCCTGTTGCCGTCGGCGTCGGGCAGCCTTTTCACCGCACCCTCGATCTCATCGTCGAAACTCGGCCAACCGCAGCCGGAATGGAACTTGTCATCCGAGCGATAAAGGGGAACCCCGCATCTGCGGCACGAGTACATGCCGGTTTTGAAGAGGTCGGTGTAATCTCCGGTGAAGGGACTCTCGGTCCCCTTATGGACGATAACCCTCTCTTCCTCTGGTGTAAGCTTTTTCTCTTCCATATCTATAATGTATTCCCGTTCCGTGCCGGCAGGTATGTTCCATATCAACCTGCGAAATGGGTAAGATAGTAATTATTGATCGCGCTGCGATTGCTTGCATCGCGTAAGCGACAGCGCCGTTTTCGGCGCGGCGGTGTCCAGTGCCTGGAAATTTCCGAATGTCCAGGCCTGGCACGCATACATTCTTAATATAGAGGAAAGATAAACATGTGGATTGAAAGGCCACCCCTTCCATCCCGGGCCGGCATGGTGATAGTCGGCGGCGGGGTGATCGGATGCTCCATCGCCAGGGAGGCGACGCGCTACACCTCTGATGTGGTCATCCTGGAGAAGGAGAGCGACGTCGCCGACGGCACCAGCAAGGCGAACAACGCCGAGGTGCACTCCGGCATAGGCGAGGACGCCGGAACCCTGAAGCAGAAACTCAACGTGCGGGGCAACCAGCTCTACGACGAGTTCGTGCGCGGCCTCGGGATCGAGTTGAAGCGGCAGGGGATGCTCATCGTGGTCACACAGCGCACCATCCCGGCAGATGAAGACGGCCACTTGAGCGAGGCCGAGAGGATGGAGATCCTCGAGAAAAAGATACCGGAAGGCATCGTCGCCTACGGGGAGAAAGCGGGCATCAAGGGCCTGCGCGTGCTCGCGCGGGAGGAGGTCTTCCGCATGGAGCCCAACCTCACCCGCGAGGCGGTGGCGGGTGTCTTCGACCCCACCTATGGCTTGATAAGCCCGTACAAGCTGACCATAGCCCTGGCCGAGCACGCCGTGATCAACGGGACCCGGGTCTTCCTCGACACCGAGGTCACCGGGTTCCGGGTGGCAGAGGGACGGGTCAAGGCGGGGCTCACCGACC
>CAYHAT010000061.1:0-12911 GCA_964354675.1 uncultured Actinomycetota bacterium
TCACGGGTCGCGAAGCGATAAGCCGTATTGCGAGGAGGCGAAGCCGACGTGGCAACCTTGATTGAGTATTACGTTTGAGTAGAATACGAAACGGGACGATGCAGCGGAAATCGTATGCGATCGTATTTATGGGCAACACCTTGGGGTCAGGCCTCAAAAGTTGCGCTCAGCAAACCGCGGATGCATTCATCGCTCCAAATACATGACGCAACTTTTGAGGCCTGACCCCAAGGTGTTGCCCCGTTATCATTCCCCACTACCCACACTTTTCGGAAAAGAACCTTATGGATAGGGTTATAAAAGATGACGGCGCATGAAAAAGCGGGAGGCCGGCTTTATTCCGGGCCTCCCGCTCCTTCGAAGGTCTATCAGACCTCGAGGGCGCCCTTGGCGCTGGTCAACCTGCCTTTCAATCGCAGGATTGCCTTGGTGTGCATCTGGCAGACCCGCGATTCGGTGACCCCTAGGACCTCCCCGATCTCCCTCAAGGTCAGGCCCTCGTAGTAGTAGAGGCTGATGACGATCTTCTCCCTCTCGGGAAGGCGGTTGATGGCGTCCGCCAGGATCCTCTTCATCTCCTCTATCTCGTAGGTCTTGGAGGGGTCCTTGACCCGGGTATCCTCGAGGGTGTCCACCAGGCTGACCTTGTCCCCCTTGTCCCCCCCGACGTTCCAGAGCTCGTCCAGCGCCACCAGGGATATAAAGCTCATCTGCTGCAGCAGCTGGTGGTACTCGTCCAGGGAGACGCACATGTGCTTGGCCACTTCCTCGTCCGTGGGCAGCCTCTTGAGCTCGTTCTCAAGAGCCACATAGGACTTCTCCAGCTCCCGGGCCTTGAACCTGATGGAACGGGGCACCCAGTCGATGGACCGCAGTTCATCGATGATGGCGCCCTTGATGCGCGCGATGGCGTAGGTCTCGAACTTGATCCCCCGGTCCGGATCGTACTTCTCGATGGCGTCGATGAGTCCGAAGATGCCGTAACTGACGAGGTCGGCGTATTCGATGTTGGGGGGAAGCCCCGATGAAACCCTGCCGGCGACGTACTTAACCAGAGGAGCATAGTTGAGGATGAGCTTCTCGCGTGATTCCTGAGAACCCTCTTCCTTGAATTGCCTCCATATTTTGCTTACGTCCTCTATCCCTTCCAACCTGGCTCCTCTTTTATAAAAATCAGCCGTATTCAACATTCTCCCCATCTCGGTGTTAGGATGCTGGTCCTTTGTCGAGCATCATGCGCGGGGGTGGGTCCGGAAAAAAACCTCTTTGAGCTGACCTTTGCTAAGATGAGTATATATCTGGGTTGTTGATAAATCAACGTGACCCAGCAGCTCCTGGACCGTTCTCAGGTCAGCTCCCCCCTGCAGCATATGTGTGGCAAAAGTGTGGCGCAGAGTATGCGGGCTTATCCTCTTTCCCCCCTCCAGGCCGCGGAAAAAGCGGTCCACCACCCGGCGGACCCCGCGGTCGCTCAGCCTACCCCCTTTCACGCTAAGGAAGAGGGGTGCACCATCAGTCCCGCCCACGATAACGTTGGCGGCCAGTATGGGTCTCTCCTTTTCGACATAGTTGGCCACCAGTTGTTGCGCGGCGTCGTGCACGGGTATCACGCGCTCCTTTCGCCCCTTACCGAGAACTCTCACCTCCCCTCTCTTAAGATCGATATCGTCCAGGTCAAGAGCGGCCAGTTCCCCCACGCGCATGCCTGTGGCGTAGAGGAGCTCGACCAATGCCATGTCCCTCAATGAGGTGTGGTAGATGTGCAATCCCTGCTTCGCCTCCGCCGCGTCTATCTCGTCTGTGCGCAGGACCCTGGGGAGCCTGCGGTCCCGTCGCGGTGGCGATAGGGCCGCTGCGGGGTCGCTCTCCAGTTGCCCGCGCTGCATCAGGAAACGGAAATAGCCGCGCACAGCCGAGGACCGGCGCGCCACCGTGGAACGGGAATAGCCCCTGGTCTGCAGATTTGCCAGGTAGCGACGCAGCAGGCGGTGGTCGACCTCCTCGGGACTGGTAACGTCGGCGCGCGAGCAGAAATCCACGAAGATCTGCAGGTCTCCCCGGTAGGCACGCAAGGTCTCTGGAGACATGTTGCGTTCCGCCTTTAAGAACCGCAGATACTCCGACACTGTCTCGCGCATACTTTTTCCCCTCGGTACAGTGCAAGCTGTTGAATTCTTATATAATTTTATATTAAAAGTGGTCATTGTCAATAGTTGATTTTAATGTTGACTATATTTGTTATTGTGGTTAGATTTAAATTTCTCGGCAGGCTGGATTTACCACGGCAAAGGTAGCCTTGATGCCCTTCCGCAAATAACCCGGATCGTGAGGAACTGGGACCGCTCATTAGCTGCAGAAATACTCTAGAGAGCGAGGGGGTGGAGGAGGCATTCAGCCTGTCGGAATACTTGAGACCGCGATGAGTAGGGCTGGTCGCTGTCCCGGGACTCTCCTTGAGGCAAAGGGTGATGGGACCGCTATCCGGCCTGCAGCTTCAATTCCTGCGGCAGGCGGGGTTGAGCAGCAGGCGGAACCTCCCTCCGGCCTCCTCCGCCACCCATCCCTGGAAGGACATGGAGGTCAGGCAGGCCAGGAGCTCTCCCGGCGGGACCCCGGTCCTTGCCGCCAGCCAGTCCAGGCTGCGCGGACCGCCTTGCAGGAGCTCGACGCACATCAGTTCCTGCGGGTCCATCTCCTCATCGCCACATCCACGTATTCCTGCAGGTCCACTACCCTCCGCCGCAGCCGGCGGGACACATGCAATGGGGAGCTCCTCGCATATATCCTCCACCTCCATCACCAGCTTGGCTCCTCTCTGGATAAGCCTGTTGGTGCCCTGCGAGAGGGCGCTGCCGATGGGGCCTGGCACCGCCATCACCTCCCGGCCCTCCTCCAGGGCCATGTCTGCGGTTATGAGCGCCCCGCTCTTCTCCGACGCTTCCACTACCACCACCGCATGGGACAGGCCGGCGATAATGCGGTTGCGGTGCGGGAAGTGCCATGGGAGTGGACTTTCACCAGGCGGGTATTCGCTGAGCAGGCATCCCGAGGAAGCTATGCTCCGTAGCAGCCCCGCATGCTCGGGGGGATACACCTTGTCTATCCCGCAGCCCAGAATGGCGATGGTGAACCCGCCGGCCTTGAGGCATCCCTGGTGGGCGTGGCCGTCCACACCGTAGGCGGCGCCCGAGACCACTACCGCACCCCTGCGAGCCAGTTCCTCACCTATCGCCTCCGCGGCCCAGCGGCCGTAGCTCGATGCCTTGCGGGCGCCGACCACGGCCACGTAGGGGACATCACCAGGCGGTTCGCCGCCCACCATGAAGAGGAGGGCGGGGGGATCGTATATCGACCGCAACCTCTCCGGGAAACATGCGTCCTGAGGCGCGATGACCCTTATGCCCTGCCGCTTCAAGCCCTCCAGTACCCCGGCGGGCTCGATGCGTCGGCAATCGACCGCCCAAGATGCGGCCTTTTCACTCCCTACCAGAGCCGCTGCCCTGGCTCCGCCCGCTTTCAGTATCTCCCATAGTTCCCGTGCTCCACCCGCCATTTGCACCAGCCGCGGGAGGGCGAGAGAGCTCATCCCTGCAAGGCAGGACAGTGCCGCCCTATAAGCCTCTTCCACAACCCACCTCCCTCAATACCGAGGAGCCCCAGAGCCTCTCCAGGGAGCGGTACTGCACCGCCTCCGCCAGGTCGGCCACGGTAACCCTTTCCCGGCCGGCCAGGTCGGCGATGGTCCTGGCCACCCGCAGGCAGCGGTCGAACCCGCGTGCGGTCAGCCCCAGCCGGTCGGCAGCCGTGTACATGAACCTCTTCTCCTCATCACCCAGGCGGCAGGCCGTGCGCATCTTCCCCAGGTCGGCATGGGCGTTGGTCGCTGTCTTGCCGTGCCAGCGCTCCCGCTGCTTGTCCCGTGCCTCCATCACCCTCTCTCGCACGCGCTCCGAGGTCTCCCCGGCCGGAAACTCCACCAGTTCCCGGGGAGCCAGGCGTGGCACCTCAACCTGCAGGTCGATGCGGTCCAGCAGCGGCCCCGAAACGCGGTGGTAGTATCGCCTCACCTCGCCTGGCGAGCAGGAACATGTGCGCTGAGTGTCGCCCAGAAAACCGCAGGGGCAGGGATTCATCCCGGCCACCAGCAGGAAACGGGCCGGGAAGCTGGTGCATACCAGGGAGCGGGATATGGTGACGCATCCCGACTCCATGGGCTGGCGCAGCACCTCCAGCGCATCCCTCCGGAACTCGGGCAGCTCGTCGAGAAAGAGCACGCCTCTGTGGCTGAGGGTGATCTCTCCCGGCCGGGGGAAGTTGCGCCCGCCGCCCACCAGCCCCACGTGAGATATGGAATGGTGGGGGGCGCGGAAAGGCGGGTGCCGCCGCAGGGGCCGTTCGGGATCGAGCAATCCCGCCACGCTGTGGATACTGGACACCTCGAGGACCTCTTCGCCATCGAGGGGAGGCAGCACCCCCGGTAGCCTCTCCGCGAGCATCGACTTCCCCGAGCCGGGGGGGCCGATGAAAAGAAGGTTGTGGAAGCCGGCGGCGGCTATCTCCAGGGCTCTCTTCGCCTGGAGCTGGCCTTTTACCTCTGAGAGGCAGGGGTGCTCCGAGTCGTCACCAGTAGCATGGTCGATGGGGGGCTGCTCGATGGGGTTCCCCTGCAGGTATTCCAGGGCCTCCCACAACGTCGCGACTCCGGTCACCTTTATCCCCTCGATGCGCGCTGCCTCGCGCAGGTTCTGCATGGGGATGATGATCTCCTCGCGCCCCTGGCGCCGCGCCCACAGGGCCATGGCCAGGGATCCCCTGACTCCCCGTACCTTGCCGTCTAACGCCAGCTCTCCCACCACGAGGCGACCCGCCAGCGCCTCGGGCTTGATGCTGCCGGACACGGCCAGGATGGCCAGGGCGATAGGGAGGTCGAAGTTGGAGCCCTCCTTGCGCAGGTGGGCGGGAGCCAGGTTGACCGTGATGAGCTGGCGGCAGAAGAGAAGGCCGGAATTCGCGACCGCGGCCTTGATACGGCGGTACGACTCCCGCACTGCCGTATCGGGCAGCCCCACCATGTAGATGCCGGGGAGGCTCCCGGAGGTGTTCACCTCCACCTCCACCTTGACGACCTCCATCCCCAGGATGGAGCAACTATCCACTCTAGTGAACACGCCATCACCTCCTATACAAGTTATGCATATTGTATAAGATGGTGATGACAATATCGACAGTTGATGGAATGATTGGGGTCGTGTCTTCGTTCTTCGGTTTCCCGGTCTATCGACCAACACCCGACAGCCTGCATCGCGTAAGCGATAGCGCTTTAGTCTGCTGCGGGTAAGTGCCTCCAGACCGGAGGTGTGGAGACCCCTTACCAGAAGGACCATCCGCCGCCTACAGACGATAACGACCTCGAGAAGGTGGTTCTTCTCCCCCTGCGAGGTCATTCGAGAACCCTGTGCATGAGATCACCACGTCGCTTCGCTCCTCGTGATGACGTTAGAGTGATCGCTACGTCGCTGCGCTCCTCGCGACAGGCATGGAGGCCTGGCACGCGTGCGTCCGCTGTATAGACGGAAGAACCAAACCGAGGAACGAAGACACGACCCCATCAGGGGTTGGCGGTCTCGGCGTATGCCCTGCGTCCGGACAGCCAGGCTATGAGCAGTCCGAGCACCAGGAAAGTGAGGAAAGCCCACCAGGTGTTGGCCAGGAAATCCCACGCCCCCGCGATGTAACCCCGGTTGGACAGAAACCACAGGGTGGGCGGCAAGAGCACCGCCAGGAGGATGGCATTGGAGATCAGGGATACCCATACCCCCCGCAGTCCCACGCGACGGGAGAGCTTGACGTCCGGGTAATACAGCGCCAGGAGCATCGCCGCCCCCAGCACGCCCAGCGCGACCAGGGCCACGATGGAGTTATCGTAGCTCACCCAGATAGCGATGAGGGCGAAAATAAAGAAGGCTCCCAGGGCCAGCGCCGCCAGCATCCCCTTGCGTAGCAAGGAGATTACTACAAGCTTCAGCATGGACGGCGGCTTATAAACCCTGGTTCGTCTTATCTCCTCCTCCAGCTCGAACGCGTCCTCTTCGTCGGGCACGGCGTTGAGGTCCCGCTCGCAGTTGAAGCAGTACTCGTCGCTATCCAGGTTGTTCCTACCGCACCAGGGGCAGGCTTTCATAGCTCCCCGATCTCGAAGGCATCTTCCACGTGCACTATTTTCCACGCAGGGCCGCTTTTCAGCAAGGCGATCACATCGAAGCGGCAACCTTTTCCCGTATGCCCCTCCACGGCCAGGTAATGTGACGCCGCCCGCGCCATGCGGCCCTGCCGCCTCGCGTCCACCGCCTCCAGGGCTTCCTCGAGATCTCCTCCCGAGCGCGCCTTCACCTCGCAGAAAACCAGTAGCCCTCCCTTGGATGCGACAATATCCAGCTCGCCCAGGGAGCAGCGGTAATTCCTATCAATGATACGATAACCCTTACGCTTGAGGAAGACGCAAGCCGCATCCTCCCCCGCCACCCCCACTTCCCGGTTACCCATCGCCCTCTTCCAGTATCATCTCCATCTGCAATACGCCCCGGAACGAGCTGCGGTGGCAGGGCGAGGGGCCATGGGCGGCGAGGGCCTTGAGGTGTTGAGCTGTCCCGTAGCCCTTGTTGCTCTCGAACCCGTATTCGGGATAGAGCAGCGACCAGTGCCACATGAGCTGGTCCCTGATGACCTTGGCCAGGATGGACGCGGCGGCGACGCTGCGGCATGCGCGGTCACCGTGCACCATGCTCCACTGCGGGACGCCCAGGCCCTCGACGCGGTAGTAATCCACCATCACCAGGTCGGGGGCCGGTTCGAGCGAGAGCACGGCTTCACGCATGGCGGCCATGTTCATCGCCTGCAGGCCTCTCTCGTCGATATCACGGGGTGTTACGCAGGAGAACGACCATGCCTCGGCGTTCTCCAGTATACGCTTGAAGAGCCTTTTCCTCGTCGCGGGGGTCAGCAGCTTGGAATCGGTGAGTTCCTCCAGGTCATAGATCTCACCCTCGGTAGGAAGGATCACCGCCGCCGCCACCAGGGGTCCCGCCAGGGCGCCTCTCCCCGCCTCGTCCGTCCCCGCTATCATGCGGTATCCCAACCTCCACGCCCATCTCTCCGCGGTGTTGCGAGCGGCGCCCAATCCCTCCACCCGCCTAGAGCGTGGTCCATCTGCTCGGCGGCCACCAGATGACCACGGCCCGGCCGATCACCGCCTGCAGGGGGACGAACCCCCAGCGCCGGCTGTCGTTGGAGTTAGCGCGGTTGTCCCCCATGACCATGACCGTGCCCTGCGGCACCTCCCATTTTCCGTTGGCGTTGTCCTGTACGTATTCGTAATCCGTCTCGTAGAGTTCGCCGTTGACGTAGAGGACGCCGTTGCGCAGCTCTACGGTGTCGCCTCCCACCCCCACGACCCTCTTGATGAACTGCAGGGACTCCTGGTGAGTTATGTTCAGTATCTCGGCCAGAAGATCGAGGGAGCGGGTAAACCCGTTGCCCCCATGGGTCCAGTTTGCCGTGTCGTTGGGGTCGAAACGGAAGACGATGACCTCGCCCCGGCGGGGCTCGCGGAAGTGGTAGGTCGTACGGTCGACCAACACGCGGTCGCCCTCCTGCAAGGTGGGCTCCATGGAAGGCGAGGGGATCATGAACGGCTTGACCACGAAGGCTTGCAGATAGATGGCTATCACCAGGGCGATGATGAAGAGCACGGCGAACTCGAGGACGAGCGCTATCCACTGGTCCCGGGAGCGGTGCCCCTTGTCATGCACGGGAGGTCCGCCTTCACCCCTGGATGAGGTCTCCAAGCCCGGCCAGATGCTCTTGTCCGGCCCCTGCTCCGCGGGAGAATCGTCGAAAGGGTCTTTGGACATAGGCTTCATGCCGGCGTATTCATGGGACGGTTCACTGAGTCCTGCGCTTCTCCTTGACCTTGGCCGCCTTGCCGACCCGGTCCCTCAAGTAGTAGAGCTTGGCGCGCTTCACCCTGCCCTGCATCACCACCTCTATCTTGGAGATGATGGGAGAATGAAGGGGAAAGGTGCGCTCCACGCCTATGCCGAAGGATATCTTGCGCACCATGAAGGTCTCGCGCGTGCCACCGCCCTTGCGCGCTATGACCACGCCCTGAAAGACCTGGATGCGTTCGCGGTTTCCTTCCACCACCCTGACGTGGACCTTGATCGTATCCCCGGGCCGGAAGTCCGGTATGTCATCCCGTAGGTATTCGCTCTCTATTATGTCCGTCTTCTGCATCTCGCTTCCTCCTTTCCGTTATATTACAACCCATCACCCCGCCTGTCGGCAAGGCCGGTGAGTTCCGGGCACAATGCGTTATTCTACCCCATCTTGGGACGAAAGTGTCCCTGTAGGGGTTGCAGGCCTCATGATTCCCTTCACTCATCCCCTTCCAAGCGGGTGAGCTCGGGTCGTTTCTTCCGCGTCCAATCCCGTGCCGCCTCCCGCCGCCATCTCTCCACCGCACCATGGTCACCTGACAGCAGCACCTCAGGCACGCGCCAGCCGCGATAGTCCGCTGGCCGCGTGTATTGCGGGTGCTCCAGCAGGCCCCTGGAGAATGACTCATCTGCAAGGGACTCTTCGTTTCCTAACACCCCCGGGACCAGGCGGCTCACCGCCTCGATGACCACCAGCGCGGCGAACTCTCCTCCGGAGAGGATGTAGTCGCCGATGGAAAGGGCGTCCGTACACAGGTGCTCGAGCACCCTCTCATCCACTCCTTCGTAACGCCCGCAGACCAAGGCGAGGTGGTGCTCTGCGGCCAGCTCCATGACTTTGGCCTGGTCCATCCTATTCCCGCGCGGCGTGAGCATTACCACTCGTACCTTCTTTTTTAACGCCTCCAGCTCATCCATGCCGTACCCCAGGGTCCCAGCCACCGCCTCGAACACCGGCTCGGGCTTCATCACCATGCCCGGCCCACCTCCGAAAGGAGCATCGTCCACCTGGCGATGCTTCCCCTCCGCGTAGTCCCGGATATCGTGCACCCTGATGTCTATGACCCCGTTACGCACGGCCTTTCCCAGCAGGCCCTCCTGCAGGGGCGACTCGAAGATGGCGGGAAAGATGGTGTAGACGTCTATACGCACGGCCTTATTCCTCCAACAGTCCCGGCAGGGGCTCTATGGTGATGGTCCCTCTTTGCAGGTCGATCTCCGCTATCACCTCGCTGATCATGGGTATGAGACATTCCTTCTCGCCTCCTACCACCAGGACGTCATTGGCGCCCGTCTCCATGACCTCCGTCACCTCGCCCAGGCGCCTGCCTGCGCGGGTAAACACCTCCATCCCCAATAACTGGTGCTCCCAGACGGATTCGGGTGGAGCCTCCCCCACTTCTTCGGGTGTCACCATCAACATCCGACCCGAGAGCTTATCGGCCTTTTCCCTGTTTTCCAGCCCCTGAAATTTTACCAGCAGGGCGCCGGGGCTCTCCCGCACCTCCTCGAGTAACAACCTCTCTCCTCTTTCCTTTCCCTCCAGGACAAAGGTGTTGCCTGCCCGAAACCGCAGGGGATTGGTGGTGAGCATCTCTACCTTTACCCAACCGAGGACGCCGAAGGGCTTGATCACCCTGCCGGTGACCACGAAGGAAGGCTTTCCCGAAAGCGGCGGCATGACTTCAGTCTATGATCTCGACGATGGCGTTGCGTCCCTCTTTGGTCGCCGAAGCCTTGATGAGAGTGCGCATGGCCTGGGCGATGCGCCCTTTCTTGCCTATGACCTTGCCCACGTCGTCCGGGTCCACGCGCAGCTGGAGGATGATGGATCTCTCCCCCTCCACCGAGGTGACCTCCACGCCGTCCGGGTTATCCACCAGGGCTTTCGCCAGATACTCGAGCAGATCCTTCACGTCGACCTCCTGGCCGACCGCTCCATCATTTTCCACTTTTCTCCTCCTGGAACTTCTGCCATATGCCCTTGATCTGCATGAGCTTGCGTACCTGGTCGGTGGGTTGCGCCCCTTCGCGCAGCCACTTCAAGACCTTTTCCTCGTCGAGCTCGATCAGGGATGGCTCCGCGCGAGGATCGTAGCGCCCGAGGGTCTCCAAAAACCTGCCGTCCCGGGGGCTGCGTGAGTCCGCAGCGACTACCCGGTAGTAGGGCTTCTTCTTGGCCCCCATCCTCCTGAGCCTTATCTTCACCAATTAAACCGCACTCCTTTCCGTCCTGTTCATCCCGCATATCTCGCGGATCCGCTACAACTGGAAGGGGAAGGCCTGTCCCATCTTGCGTGGGGACATCTTCCCGAATTGCTTGACCAGTTTCTGCATCTGCTGGAACTGCTGCAGCAGGCGGTTCACATCCTGGGTGCTGGTGCCGCTTCCCCGGGCGATACGCTGTTTGCGGCTGGAGCCGATAATCTGGGGTTTGCGCCGCTCCTCCGGGGTCATGGACTGGATGATGGCCTCCACCTTTTTGATCTGGCCTTCGTCCACCTGCAGTCCTTTGAGCTTGGAGGCCGAGATGCCCGGGATCATCCCCAGGATCTGGTCCAGGGGGCCCATCTTCTTGAGCTGGCTCATCTGGTCCAGGAAATCCTCCAGGGTGAACTGCTGTTTGCGCAGCTTCCTCTCGAGCTCCTGCGCCTTTTCCTCGTCGTAGGTGGACTGTGCCTTTTCGATGAGGGTGAGCATATCCCCCATGCCCAGGATGCGTGAGGCCATACGATCGGGGTAGAAGGGCTCCAGGTCGCCTATCTTCTCCCCCACGCTTGCGAACTTCACAGGCTTGCCGGTGACCGTCTTGATGGACAGGGCGGCCCCGCCGCGGGCGTCGCCGTCCAGCTTGGTGAGGATGATGCCGTCGAAACCCACCTCCGTGCCGAAGGACTCGGCCACGTTCACCGCGTCCTGTCCGGTCATGGCGTCCACGACCAGTAGGGTCTCGCTGGGCGGGTAGTCCCGCTTGATGCGCACCAGCTCCTGCATCATCTCTTTGTCTATGTGCAGGCGGCCCGCGGTGTCGATGAGCACCGTGTCCAGGCCCTCCTTCTCCGCTTTACGGATGCCCGCCTCCACGATGGCCTCCGGCCGTGCGGAGCGGTCGGAATAGACCTCGATACCCGCCTGTTCTCCCAGTTTTTCCAGCTGGTCGATGGCGGCGGGACGATATACGTCGGCGGCCACCATTATGGGATGGCGTCCCTGGTTTTTGAGGTGGGCGGCCAACTTGACCGTGGCCGAGGTCTTTCCGGAGCCCTGCAGGCCGACGAGCATGACGGTCGCGGGGGGGCGGCCGCCGAAGTTTATCTTCTCGTTAGTGCTTCCCAGAAGCCCCGTGAGTTCCTCGTCTACGATCTTGATCACCTGCTGAGCGGGAGTGAGGGAACGCAATACCTCCTCGCCCACCGCCCTCTCCTGGACCCGTCCCATGAAATCCTTGACCACCTTGAAGTTGACGTCCGCCTCCAGGAGGGCCAGGCGTATCTCGCGCATCACCTCGCCGACCTGATTCTCGGTCAGTTTGCCGTGCCCGCGCAGTTTCTTGAAGATATCCTGCAGCCGGTCGCTCAGGTTATCGAACATCCATTATCACCCTCGATGAACTCCTGTTTCTTCGCGCCGTGTAGGCTCGCCGTCCTTCAACCTCTCATCATCTATTTTCAAGACCACTAAATCATTAAACTTATCGGAAAGGCCAGGCAATGTCAAAGATATCCGCAGCTCATCGGTTTTTTCCGCGGACGGCGCCGGCTGCAGGAGCCCCTGCCCTGGCGCAGGTGGGCCGGGAACGGCGGGCACGTTTTCGTGTGCGGGCTGGATCTATATCAGGGCTCCATATAAGGCTCGACACATGTGGCGGGTACCCATCCCCGCCCGCCCCTGCGGTCCGTGCACCACAGCCAGCCGTTCGCTTCCTCCCAGGCCTCCAGAATATCCCCTGTGCTCACGGTAAGCTCGATGGAATCGTAAGCGCGGAGCGCGATACATGCATCGCCCCGCCTCTCCACGAATCCCTCGGGGACCCAGGCGCCCCTTCCCCCCCGCTCCACGCACCATATCCATCCGCTCCACACCGTTTCCCGCTCCTCCACGCTGAGCACGTCGCCGGCAGCGAAAACGAGCGTGTCCGGGAAGGAAGCCTGGTGATCCGCGATGACCCGGTAGGTGAACCGGCCGCTCTGCGGCCTGGTCTCTTCCTGGTTCATGCCTGCCTCACGTGAAAAGCGCGGTCGCGAACTCACGCGGATCGAAGGCATGCAGGTCATCCACCTTCTCGCCTACGCCGATGAACTTGATGGGGATGCCCAGATCGTGCACGATGGCCACTACGATGCCGCCCTTGGCGGTGCCGTCTAGCTTGGTGAGCACTACTCCCGTCACCTCTACGGCGTCACCGAACTGCCTCGCCTGGATGAGACCGTTCTGACCGGTGGTGGCGTCGATGACCAGCAGCGTCTCCGTGACCTTCGCGTTGCGCTCCGCCACGCGCTTGATCTTCTTCAACTCCTCCATGAGGTTGGTCTTGGTGTGCAGGCGTCCGGCGGTGTCCGCGATGACCACGTCCATCTCGCGCGCCAGCGCGGATTCCACGGCGTCGTGCACTACAGCGGCGGCGTCAGCTCCATGCCTGTGTTTCACGGTATGCACGCCTACGCGGTCGCCCCAGGTCTCCAGTTGTTCGACTCCCGCGGCGCGAAAGGTGTCTCCGGCGGCCAGCAGCACTCTCTTGCCGTCGCGGCGCAGCAGGTGTGCGAGCTTGGCGATGGTGGTGGTCTTTCCCGTACCGTTCACCCCCACCACCATGAACACGCTGGGTTCGCCGGCAGCGTAACGAAGTTCCCTGTCCCCCACGTCCAACGCATCGGCCAGGACCTCGCGGAAGAGGGCGAGGAGCGCGTCGGGGTCCTT
>CAYHAT010000062.1:0-12832 GCA_964354675.1 uncultured Actinomycetota bacterium
TCTCCTGAGTTCGTCGTCTCTCCCGCTGTTTCCTCCAATCCCTCTATGCTTACGCACCTTTCTCCCGGTCATGGGCTTAGGAGTATTGCTAAGGCCATGCGGACTCTCAAGGATCTTGTCCCTTATGACTACACGCGGCATCCCGTTGTTCCGGGGGTCAGCCCGGAACTTGTCGTGAGGAGCACAGCGACGTGGCGGCTTTCCACATCGGGGGTCAGGCCTACACACGAGGCTTTCTAACGAGCTGTTCTAGCCAACAGGCACGTGTGGAAAATGGAGGGCTGACCCCCGGCCTGAACCTAGTGCTCGGTGGCTTCCTCCAGCTTCAGGACGAGTTCCTGCACGATCTTATCCCACCCCCGCGAGGCTACTACCTTCTCTTTCCCCCGCCGGCCCATCGCGCGAGCCAGGTCGGGGTCTTGTAAGAGCTCCAGGGCCCTGCGGCCGTACTCCGCTTGGTCGTAGCATAGATACCCGTCCTCCCCGTGGGTGATATTGTCTCGCGCCGCCGCGCAGTAGGCGTTTCCCAGCACCGGCTTCCCCCGCAGCCAGGCTTCGCCGAAGACCAGGCAGAAACTCTCGTGCAGGGAGGGAAAGATAAAGACGTCACAGGCATCGTAAGCGTCCAACACCTTGCCACGTGGAAGAGGCCCCAGGTAATGTACGCCTTCACCGCTTACCGGCAGGTAGTCCTCGTCCGGCCCGATCATGACCAACTCGGCCTGGCATCCCCGCCTTCGTACGTGCTCCAGGGCGGCGATGGCTTCCCGGTATCCCTTGCCGTCATTCTTCCTTGCCACCCAGAGAAGCAAGGGGGAACCCTCGAACCCGAACTCCCGCCGGAAACGATCTCCGTCGATGTCCTGCGAAAGCAGTTCCTCTAGATCGAAGCCCGGACCCACCGCGAAGGCGTTATAACCCCACGAGGCCATGATATCCGCGATGCCCTGCAGGTTGGCCTCTACTCCTCGGGCGCCCGCCATCGCTTCGTTGAGATGACTGAAATAATGATTGGGGTCGCGGGAATGGAAAAGCGGGAAGGCCATGAAGGGCTTGCCGCATCGTTCTGCCGCTTCCGCCGCCAGCGAGAGGGAAGACATGGGGGCCATGGAGCCTATGATGACATCGAAATCCGGTGCCGAGCTTCTCACTGCCCGCTCCAAGGGCGAGGAGTGGGGGCCCATGACGTACTTGTGCCTGCGCGAGACACGGTTGGGCATCCTGTTTGCCATCCACCACAGGGCTTTTCCCAGGACCTCTTCCGGACCGCTGTGCACGAATTCGGTCCACCCGCGCGAGATATCGAGTTCTCTCGTGCCTGCCGTGTCCCGGACGGTAACCCCGTGCACCAACACCCCGAGGTCCCTTTTGTCCTCCGGGGGGCGCAAGGCCCTGGGGACCCTGAGGCTCACGACGACGGATTCACGTGGCGGAACGGCTGCGTGGATGCGTTGCTGCCGGCCTTTCTCCAGGTCAAATCGCAGGGGCTTGCTGCCGGTTATCTCTAGGATGAGATACTCGTCCAGCGGCGCGCTCACCTCCAGCCAGATGTCCTTTATCTCCTGCCCGGCGGCCACCAGGTGCGCCTGTTTTTTTGACCAACGCGCCCTCCCGTCGTCCCTTTGCTCGCATGCGTGCCACCCGGACAGGAAGCAGTGCTCCCCGGTCCCCTTGAGCACCTCGGACAGGTAGGAGACGGACTCGGGCTTCTGGCTCTCCCTCTCGTGCATGGTGCTGAGCCGCTCCCAATACCTGCGGGCACGACGCGGCAGGGGGTTGTGAACCGGATAACGGTGGATAACCACCCCTTCGTCCTCCCCTTTACCCTCCGGGAAAAAGTTGTCCCACAGCATGTAACCGAAGGGTGACCTGAGCATCTGGAGTGAGCAGGTAGTGAAGACCTCGACCTGGTGGCCCTCTTGGGCCAGGCGGGACATCAGTTCCCAGAGATATCTCTCCGCCCCGCCGGGGATGTCCCGCCCGAAGCGGAAGGTCACCAGCATTATGCGCATGAGGTTTCCTCGCGGTTACTCACCAATTGATATGGGAACATAGGGGTCAGGTCTTGTTTTTTGCATTCCATGAAACACTTCACCTGGATAGCCGCCCGGGCTCACAACGCAACAAACAAGACCTGACCCCTAGCATCTTCTCATCATCCCTTTACCTACACTTCTTGGAGAAAAACCATATTGGTTAAGTTATCCGATACGTGTATTTTCGTCCAGCTTCAGGGCGGAGGTAGGAAATGGCGTTCAGTCCAACTCGACTTTGACCACCGCAACGCCCAGGCGCCTGTGATCCTCGATCCCCAGCACCTCCCGTGGCGAAAAGGGGTTTTCTACCGTGAAAACGACCTCCCAGTCTCCTGGTTGGATGTCAGACGGGAGGTCGATGCGGTGGCAATACGGCTGGTTGGATATATCGACCATCGAGATAAAGCGCCCGTTTATGGTGATGGAGACCCTGGTGGTATCGACCGGATGGGCCATAACCGTGTATAGGACCAGATGCTGTTTCCCCTTTTTCCCCTTTAGATAGAGGACGGCCCTGCTGTCCGCCCAACGGAAGTAAACGCCCCTCGCGTCCAGCTCCCGCTCGTACCAACCGCTCCCCAAAGAACCGTTCAACCCGTTCGACATCACTACTTTGCTGCTCAAGGACTTGCGCGGGCCGGCCTGGAGACCGTCCGTCTTTGCGAGGCGGGGATCCTCCATGATATAGGGCTCTCCGAGAAAGGGGCAAAGCACCCCCTTGCGCATCAGCTGCTGATCCGAAAGCCTCCTTGCTTTCTCCACTCCCCTCTTGAGCCTCAATGTGTCCCGCAGATGAACGGCATTCCACACCAGCGCTTGGACCATGCGTGGGATGAGCGAGAGTTTCATGGCAAACGTGAGTTCGCTGTTATCCCACTCCCTCTGCACGCGGTGCAGGAAATGATAGGTCAACTCCCGCCATATCCATGCGAGCGTGCGGCCTTCCATGTTCTTGAGCACGTTGCGCAGGCGGTTCCTCTCGTAAAGATACAACCGCCTGATCAACTTCCATCCCTGCACGGTGCCCTGGTGGTGGTAGGCTATGGCACGGGGCTCGTATGCGACCCCGTAGTCGAGGATGTTCATCCTCCACCCCAGGTCCACGTCGTCGAAGAGGTACTCGTAGACGCTGTCGAAACCGCCGATCTCCTCGAAGATCGACGTCCTCACGATCATGGCGGCGGCACACGCCCACATCACCCGGGTGTTCAACGCATAGGAGTCGGTATCCTGTCCGAAGATGCCCCTGTCCCAGGCATATCCGAGCAGGTTGATAAGGCCGCCGGTGCTGTTGAGCAGGGAGGTGTATCCATTGATCAGGATATGGGAGGCGCAAATGCCCATCCGACTACCTTCCAGCTCGAAGCGCTTGATCATGGCCTCGAGCCAGCCCGGATCCAGCTCGATATCGTTGTCGAGGAAGGCTATGTATTCGCCCCTCGCCTCGGCGGCCCCGATGTTCTTCGAGGCCGCGCAGCCCTGATTTCTCCCGTTGACTATCAGCCTGACCTGGCCGTATGAGCCGGCCACGAGTTCGGTGCTGCCATCGGTGGAGCTGTCATCCACGACGATGACCTCGTAGTCGATGCCGGTCTTCTGGGAGAAGACGGAATCGAGGCAGGCGGGAAGCAGTTTCTCGCCCTGATAGTTCGGTATGACGTAACTTACCAGTGGCCTAGGCTCTTCAGTCATGTATCTACCGTTTTCCCCCGCACATATCGTGAACGTTCTTATTAGTTATCCCTATCTTGTACGATTATTGCACCAAAATCCCGGCAGTGCAAAACCACCCAGAACGCCCGCGGGCGGCGCTAGCGGGAGGCAAGGACCAGCCCGGCCTTGTCCCGCCCCGCTCTGTTTGGGCGGGATTGATGAAACGCATACTTTTCCACTCCGTTTATCTCAAGTGCGCTCACCTCACCGTCGAGAAAACACTATAGACATGAAACGATGCGCCGTGAAAGGCGTTTATGTAAACGCACCCGACGATCACGGCAAAAAAGGGAGGCCAAAGATGGTATCGCGCAGGTTCCCGGTGACTGTTCTAGTCCTTTTCCTGACCGTAACCCTTCTGATCACGACCGCTTCGGTCCTGGGACCACGCAAGGCAGGGGCTTACACCTATCCCAACGGCTGGAAACAGGAATGGGTCCTGGATACTGGCAGCATGTTCAAACACTCCTCCCCCACCCTGGCGGACATAGACGGCGACGGGCGGCAGGAGATCCTTATCGGCAACTACAACGGCCACTTCTACTGCGTGGACGCCAACGGAGGCTTGCGCTGGACTTACTACACCGGCGCGCCCATCCAGTCCACACCCCTGGCGGTGGATTGCGACGGCGATGGGAAGCTGGAGGTGTTCTTCGGTAGCGATAACGGCTACGTCTACGGCCTCAACTCCCAGGGGCAGCCGCTTTCCGGATGGGGATGGCCCAAGTTCGCGGGCACGGCCTTCGGCTACAAGGAGGTCTTCGCTGCGCCCTCCTGCGGCGACCTGGACGGAGACGGCGACCTGGAGATCGTGGTGGGGTCCTGGGGCCATTACATAACCGCCTGGCATTACCAGGGTCCCACGGCCTGGCAGTACTATAACGCGGACTCGGTGTGGTCCTCCCCGGCCTGTGCCGATATCGACCTGGACGGCAAGGACGAGGTGGTCATCGGGGCGGACTGCTGGAGCGGATCCAACTGGCCCTGGCCCCGCGGCGGCCTGCTCTACGCCTTCGAAGGCGACGGCTCCATCAAGAACGGCTGGCCCAAGTGCCTGCCCCAGGTGATCTGGTCCTCTCCGGCCATAGCCGACCTCGACCGCGACGGCTTCCCCGATATCGTGGTGGGGACGGGCCTCTTCTGGCAGAACACCAGTCCCGGCGCCAGCAACTATCTCTCGTATGCCGACGGCAGGCACGTCTATGCCTTCAACTACAAGGGCGATAACCTGCCCGGCTGGCCGGTGAGCACCGGAAACAACAACTTCGGCTCCCCCGCGGTCGCCGACATCGACAGTGACGGCTATTACGAGGTCGCCCTGGGTTCCATGGACAACAACATCTACGTGTGGGAGCACAACGGCGCCGTGAAATGGACCCGCTGCTTCTGGCCGGTGCAGAAGATGGGCTCCCCGGCCATAGCGGATATAGACTCCGACGGCGACATGGACGTGATCATCTCCGAGGGGCTGTCCATCATGGCTTACGACCCCTACGGCAACCACGTCCTCGACGTGGACACCGGCGGCAACATGTTCAACTGCGTAGCGGTGGGCGACATCGACAACGACAAGATGACCGAGATGATCGTCGCCACCGGGGCGGACGGCCAGACCGGCAAGCTCTTCTGCTACCAGTCGGGACCCTACAACGCCTCACTGGCAGCCTGGCCCATGTTCCGCAAGGATGCCCGGCACAGCGCCTCCTACAGCCACGAGGAGGTGCCGGACATGTGGCCCCCCGAGCAGGTGAAGAGCCGCAGCTACCTGGCGGAGGGTTACACCGGTTCCGGCTTCAGCGAGTGGATACTGATGATGAACCCCCTCGGCAACGATGTGACCGTGCAGCTGAGATATATCCTCCCCAGCGGCCTCTCGGTGGTCAAGGTCGTCACCATCCCCGCCCGCTCGCGCATGAGCGTCCCGGTCCATAACACCATAGACGGCCAGGACGTGAGCACCTCCATCATCTCCAACCAGGAGGGGCTCATAGCAGAACGGGCATTGTACTTCAATTACAACGGGGGCAGCGGCACCTGGTCCGGCGGCCACAACGTCATGGGCGTGGACACGCCGCGCAACGAATGGTATTTCGCGGAAGGTTGCACGCGGCCGGGCTTCCACACCTGGCTGACGCTGCAGAATCCCGGCCAGGAGGACGCTGTCGTAACCATCGATTACTTCTGCGGCGACGGCAACAACGTGCAGAAGAGCGTAGCGGTGAGGGCAAAGTCCCGTTACACCGTTGCCGTGCATAACAACGCCGAGGGCATCGGGGTGCACGATAGCTACCACGGCGACGTCTCCATCAAGGTCTCTTCCAGCCAGCCCATCGTGGCTGAGAGGCCCATGTATTTCAACTACAACGGTGCCTGGGACGGTGGGTCCAACGTCATGGGAGCCGCCGCGCCCTCCCGGGAATGGTACTTCGCCGAAGGCTGCACCCGTAACGGGTTCCACACCTGGCTATGCCTTCAGAACCCCGGCAACGAGCCCGCCTGGGTAACCCTGGACTACCTCTGCGGGGACGGCAACAACGTGCGCAAGGAAGTGGAGGTGCCGGCGCGTTCCCGCACAACCGTGGCCGTGCACTCAGACGACCTGGGCATCGGGGCGCACGATGACGCGCACGGAGATGTCTCCATCAAGGTCTCGTCGAACCAGCCTATCGTGGCCGAGAGGCCCATGTACTTCAGCTATAACGGCGCCTGGGAAGGCGGCCATGACGTGGTCGGCTCGCCCAAGCCATACAAGCAGTGGATCTTCGCCGAGGGCTGCACGCGGCCCGGTTTCCACACCTGGCTCTGCCTGCAGAACCCAGGGGATACCCCCGCCAGGGTCCAGTTGGACTACCTGTGTGGGGACGGCGCCAACGTCCACAAGGAGCTGACCGTAAGCGCGCGCTCCCGCGCCACCGTGGCCGTACACCAGGACGGCCTGGGCATCGGGGTCCACGACAACGCCCACGGCGACGTCTCCATCAAGGTGACCTCGGACCAGCCCATCATGGCCGAGCGACCGGTATATTTCCTCTACAACGGGAGCATAGCCGGCGGTCACAACACCGAGGGCTACCCCGTCGAAGAATAATGGGGCCGTCCATCCGTTTTCCACATAACGCTCGACAGCCTGCATCGCGCATGCGACAGCGCCGTCCAACCGGATGTTGCTTACACGCGCGAGAGAATGCAGCGCGAAAGCGCCAGCGCCGTCCGCGGCGCTACGGTGCCAGCGCCTTAACGCGCAAAGCATGTTATGGCCTGGCACGTATACATATGGACGTTGTAACCCAGGCCTGGCACGTGTACGTCTCGGAAGTGTGGAGGACGTGATTCTGGTCACCCTGACTATGCTTTCTCCCGGGCCTGGCGGGAGAAGCTGAGGTAAGACTTGAGGACCAGCACGCAGGAATGCAGGTCGTTGTAGACGGGGATCCCCGACTCCCGCAAGCGTTCCTCCAGGGTCTCAAAATAACGTATGTCCCCGAACACCCAGGAGACCACGGGTTTGCCGCTCGACCTCACCGCTTCCCCGATCTCATCGAAAGGGAAAAAGTCGAGCATGCGCGAAGCGAACGGGAGCAGGACCACGCCGTCCACGCGGTCGTCCGCGAGCACCGCCTTCATGGAGTCCCCGAAAGCGGCCAGCCCCCCCTGCTCGATGGCCGGCCAGATATCCACGGGATTGGAGGGGGCCATCCAGTCCGGGAACACGCCCTGCAAGGATTCCAGGGTCTTCTGCGCTAGCGCCGGGACCCGCAGGCCCGCAGAGCGTATGAGGTCGGTGAGCACCACCCCGCCGCCGCCGGTCACGGTGATCACCGCCACGCCGTCCCCGCTGGGGGAACTGAGCCGGAAGGGTTCGGGGTGGAGGGAGAAGGCTTTGCCCAGGTTCATCAACTCGTGGAAATCGTCCACCCTTATCGCTCCGGCCTGGCGCAGGGCGCCTTCCACCACCTCGTCGGAGCCGGCCAGGCTGGCGGTGTGTGAGAGAGCGGCCTTCGCCGATTCCTCGTAGCGCCCCCCCTTGAGGACCGCCAGGGGTTTCCGACCCGCCATATCCCTGGCCACCTCGAGGAAGGCCGGGCCGTCGACGATGGATTCCAGGTACGCCACGACCGCCTTGGTCTTGGGGTCAGCCGCCATGTATTGCAGAATCTCTACCTCGTTGACGTCGATCTTGTTCCCGATGGCGCATGCCTTGGAGACCGTGAAAAAACCCGAGATGACGTACTGCAGCATGAAGCCGGCTGCGAGCATGCCGCTCTGGGCGATGATCCCCAGGGTACCGGGCTTGAGCCTCTCGTTGGCGTTGGGGGCGCGCATGAAGGGGGTGAATATGAAGGGGTCGGTGTTCACCAGGCCGGTGCAGTTGGGTCCCCACAGGCGCAGGCCGGTGCGTGCCGCTATCTCCCGGCACGCGGCGTCGATGCGCTTTCCCTCCTCGCCCACCTCGGCGAAGCCGCCGGATTCCAGCACCGCCGCCTTGACCCCCGCGGCGGCGCAGTCCTCGAGCACCGCGGGTACGCTGGCGGCGGGGACGAAGACGATGGCCGCATCCACCTTGCCCGCGAGGTCCCGCACCGATGGATAGCATTTGACCCCCAGGACCTCATCCCTGCCCGGGTTGACCGGGTAGACCGGGCCCGCGAACGACTCGAGCATGTTGGCGATGATGCTGTAGCCGCCCTTCAGCTCGTTGGTGGTGGCCCCAACCACGGCTACGCTGCGCGGGGCGAAGAAAGCGTCGAGACCGGTCCTCTCAGGCATGCTGCATGTCCTTCCGCTCGGGTCCTGAGGCGGCTGCTGCGACCCGCCGCCGGAACGTCCGATCGCATCCGTAATCCTTTTACGACTCATCATTGTACATCAACTGCGTGCCGGGCTTGACCCCATGGCCCGTCGATAGCCTCATTGCTGCACAAGCATTCCTCAGGCGCGAGTCCGGGACTGGCCCCCTGGCCTGTGCCCCGGTCCTGCCGATGGGTTAGAATAGACAACGAATTTCCAGGCTGTTGAGAGATCGGCCCCGGGGAGGGAACGGGATCATCATGACCGGGTACAAAGAACATCTGCTGGTGCTTCTTCTCTTCTTTGTCCTGGTGTTCATCTTCACCGTACCCTTCGCGCTGCACGCGCAAGACGCGGTGGTCTCGGGCCACGTGGACAACCTGCTCAACGTATGGATCCTCTCCTGGGACGGACACGCGCTCGCCACGAGCCCGACGAGCCTCTTCCAGGCGAACATAAACTATCCCTCTCCCGACAGCCTGGCTTTCTCTGAAGACCTTTTCTCCCTCGCCCTTATCGCCGCCCCCATATCGTGGATCACCGGCAACGCCGTCTTCGCCTACAACTTCGTCTCCCTCATAGGATTCGCGCTCTGCGCTTATGCCATGTACCTGCTGGTGAAGTACCTTACCGCCAACCGGCCGGCCGCCTTCGTAGCCGGGGTCTTCTTCGCCTTCGTCCCCTATCATTTCTCCACCATCGTCCACGTGCACGTGAGCCTGTACTTCCTGCAGCCGCTCATCCTGCTCTTCCTCTTCCGCTACTTCGACGAGGGAAAGCCGCGTTACCTGGTGGGGTTGGGCATAGCGTTCACGGCCCAGGCGCTCATGAGCTGGTACCAGCTCGCCTTCTCCTCCGTACCCATAGGCTTGTTCCTGCTATGGCGCATCGTCTCGCCCCGGCGCAGGGAATACGCGGGATACATCCTTTTTACCGTGGGGACGCTCATCCTGTGCATGTTGCTCGTATTGCCCTTCGCCATACCTTACTTCCGCCTCCACCGCAACATCCCGGAGAAGGAGAGCGAGCCGGCCATCAACGTCATCTCCTCCGCCAAGTCGGGGGACTTCTTCCGCGTGCTCCCCCAGAACTATTTCTACGACAAGCTGGGATTCCTGAAGACCGGCAGTCCCGGCGAGGGAAACGCCCTCTTCCCCGGTTTCCTCATCTTCCCGCTGGCTCTACTCGCGCTCATCTACGTCTTGTCCCGCCGCAGGCAGGGCGGAAGGGACCGGGATGACGGCGAGGATCCTGCACCCGCAGCGGACGATGATGCGGCTGAAGAAGCGTCCGAGCCGGAGACCCGAGGCGATGCCGGGGAGTCGCCGCCGCCGCAAGTGGGACAACCGCCCCCAGGCTCGCCGGCGCACGATCCTTCGCGGGGTTACTTCGCTTTCTTCGTGGTATTAGGGCTGGTCTGCTTCGTCCTCTCCCTGGGGCCCGAGCCGCACGGGGTGAGCAACATCTTCTACAAAGTCCTGCACAAGCTGCCTATTTACGGCTTCGTGCGGTTCCCCATCCGTTACCACATCATGGTATTGCTCTCACTGGCCGTCGTTGCCGGCTACGGCGCAACTTATCTCTACCGTTGGTTCGAGCGGCGCAGGAACCGCACCTGGGCGGTGGCGGCAGTGACCGGCGTGGCCGTGCTCATGCTCCTGGAGTTCCTGATCGTGAACCTCCCATACACCGGTGTGGCGGTGGGAGACGCCGTACCCCAGGTGTACCGTGACCTGGAGGGGATCGAGGGGGCGGTGGTCGTGGAGGCACCTATGCCCGCTGTCGCCAACAGCGTGGTCTTCGTTGACCCCCTCACCATCGACTACGGCAGCCTGGACAACACCTTCCTCTCCGCCGTGCGGGAACAGGACGCGACGTATTTCTCGATCTATCATTGGAAAAAGCTGGTAAACGGCATGAGCGGATACTACCCTCTCTTCTACCGCCGCGCCCTGGTTGAGATGCAGGCCTTCCCCGGCCCCCGCGCCCTGTCCTTCCTGCGCGCGGCGGGGGTGAACCATATCGTGATGCATTGGGACTACTACCCGCCCGAGAAACAGGAGGGCGTCCGCGACGCCCTGGAAGGTTCTCAGGGGGTCGCCCTGGTCGAGGACTACCCGGACGGCCTGAGCCTCTACCGGTTGGACGCCCTGGACACGGTCTCGGTGCAAGGCCTCGCCACGGTCGTCTATATCCCGGAGCGTACCGGGCAAGGCCTCTCTTTCTCGGCATCGCTGGGATTCCTCAACCCTGGCGACAAGCCCTTCATCAATACCGACGAGGCACGCCAGCACCTGAGGGTGGAATGGAGGGACACCGGCGGGAAGGTGGTTAAGAGCGAGGAGGCCTACTTCTACGCGCCTTTCTTCATCGAGGGTGGAGATGGAGTAGCGGCCCCCTTCAGGCTGGGCGCGCCGTCCGAGAGCGGGAGTTACGCCCTGGTCGTCACCGCCACCGATGGCTTGCTCAATGGTCAGACCTGGGAGGCTGAGATAGACGTGGAGGAAGTCGCCGCCGTAGATTCCGGCCAGCCCATCGGCGGGAGTCTACTGCTATGGACTCCTGCTGCATCCAGCCTGAGTGGTGTGCCCACCACAGATACGCTGGTTGATGTGGCGCTGCGCCTCTACCCCGGCGAGGTCTTCTCCCTCGACATGGAGGCGTTCAACACCGGCTCCACGCAATGGGAAAGGGAACGGTCCACCGTCGAGGGCAGCGTGGCTATCACCGCGGTCTGGACGAGGGAAGGCGATCCGGACTTCGAGATGGTGCAGCAGGGCATGCTTCCCTGCGATATATCGCCGGGACAGCGGATAGGTTTTCCTATCGCCCTGCAGGCCCCGACCGCAGTGGGCTCTTACACCCTCACCCTGCGCCTCAATTGCTTGGGCATCACCTATATCGGCGACCCCATCGTCATCCCCGTGACCGTCTCCCTGTAGGCCCTGCCAGCTCTTCGTCTATATACTGTACGCACAGGACGAGGTCCCCTGAAATGTGCGTGGAAAAGGTGTATGCATGAGACTCGAGCCACAGGTGATCAACTGCATATGCCGGGAGAAGAGCAAGGCCCGGCGGCAGAGGATATTGATCAGGGCACCTCTTCTCGCGGGCATAATCATGTGTGTCGCGCTCATCGTATTGAGGCTTACGGCCTGGTCAGAGCCGGGTGAGGCACTGTATGCCTGGCATCGCGTACTGCTCTGGGTAGCGGTGTCCTTGTTCGGGATCTCTCTGGCTGCCTTCATCACGTGGTTCGTGAAGATGCGCGGAAATGTAGCGAGGATCGCGAAAGGCATGACCGCCCCCGCTGAGCGCAAAGGGGATATCGCGCTCAAGACCTTCCGTGACGCCCTGGACGCAGTGGCCATCGGTGCGGGCATTTCCCCTCCCCGGATCCTGGTAGCCGGGTTTCCAACCGTGAACGCGCTGCCCGTTTTCCTGGAAGGGGAACCGCATGTTGCCGTCACGGAGGAGGCGCTGCGGGCAGGCCTTTCCTACCGCGAGGCGGAGGCCATGATGGCGCAGGTCCTTTCGCGCATCATGCTGGGGCATGTCTGGGGCACCCCGGTGATACTGCGCTCGGGGCTGGTGCCCTTCTTCCTCCTGGGTATGCTCGCGTTTCTGGTGGTCATCACCTTGCTCGTCTTTCTCCCCGGGAAGGCCGGTCAACTGGTCATCGTGTTGCTGGCCGTCATCGCCATATTCTGGATCCTCGGGCCGGCAGGCAGGTACCTGTTCGGGCACGGTGATCTGGCGCGTGCCCATGCCGATGCGTTGGCTGACTCCATAGCGGTGAAGATAACCGGGGATCCGGCAGGCCTGAAAACCCTGCTAGAGAGGTTGGCCGCGGAGTCAGGAGAGGTGGGGTACACCCTGCAGCTGCAATATGTATCGCGCTACCTTTTTCTCTGCCCTCCGGGGGCGGCCGCGCCGAGCAGGGAACCCCCGGGAGAGGAGACGGTGACTGCAGGAGAAGACGCCTTCAGGAGAGTGCTCTCAAAGACACTCGCATACGCCAATACGTCTCTAGAACTGCGCGTTGAGAACCTCGAGATGATCGAGAACGGCCGTTGGTCCGCGTTCGAAGACTAAAGAGCGATCAGCCCGCCTCCTACCAGCCCTCCGGGACCTCATCCGGGAACAGGATGGCGGCGATATGGGTGAAGAGATCCTGGGTGCCGGTAGGTGTCTCCCTGGTTTTTGTTCATCTACCTTAGAGCCTTGCCGGTTCATACCTGAGGTTCTTCTCCGAGAAGTGTGGGTAGCGAGAGATGATAACCGGGCAACACTTT
>CAYHAT010000063.1:0-12830 GCA_964354675.1 uncultured Actinomycetota bacterium
ACCGATCGGAGGTACGCGGCATGCCACAAGAGGTAAGGGAACTCCCGGAGCGCGAAAACACGCCCGTGCGCAGAGAGTTGCGGAAGAGCGAGAGGAAGGCGGCGATAGAAAAAGCCTCCAAGGAGATATTCCTCGAGAAGGGCTACGCGAGCGCCAGCGTCGATGAGATCGCACGGATCGCCGGCGTGACCAAGCGGACATTGTACAGCTACTACCCTTCAAAGCTGGCATTGTTCGTCCACGTCTTCGACGAGTACTTACAGGAACTGGCAGCCAGGGTAACGGAAGCCGCGAGTGGCGATGCGCCGGTACGGGAGCGGTTGATAAAGACCCTCAATGCCCTCTTTGGCTTCACCCGGGAGAACGAGAGATTCATGTGGCTGTACTGGATGCTGGATTCGGGAGAGGCAGACGGCATCCTGCCTAAGGAGCTGCTGGACCACGTCAAGGGGTGGACAGACAACATGTTCCGGGCGACCATAGAGATGGTGATGGCCGGCCAGGAAGAGGGCATCATAAGGGAAATCGATCCAAAGCTCTTGGTACACATGATGTCCGCGCTCAACAAGGGGATAATCGTTCATACAAACAAGGAGAGGCGCTTCGAGATAGAGGACATAGATGCTGGAAGTCTGCAGGCGCTCTCCATCGAGCTCCTGAACGGCGGCGTGTTTAAGAATAGCAAGAGCGTAGAGAAGGGCGGGAAATCCCCCAAAGCAAAGAAGCCCTGACCTATGAAGCCGCGTTAACACAAACCCCTTGACAGCATAAAAGTAGACCTATAGTATATTGTTTATAAAAGTATACCAGTAGTATATTCTTTATCCCGCTTACAATACCTACGCACCGTAATGATGATGGCCGTTTCGGATTCAGGAGGGGGTCCCATGGCTGATGTTTCTCCCGTGGATGAGAGAAGACTGCACACCGGAGCCAAGCCGGACGATGAGTGGGTCGTGACCTCCTGCAACGGTTGCTTCAACATCTGTGCCATCCGGGTTCGCAGGAAGGACGGCAAGATACTCGACGTAGTTGGCGACCCCGAAATCGCGAGCTCGAAGGGAAAGATCTGCGGGAAGTCCAAAGCCCGCATCGTAGATCTGTATAACCCCGACCGTGTGCTCAAGCCCCTGATGCGCACGAATCCCGAGAAGGGGATCGGGGTGGATCCACAGTGGAAGGAGATAAGCTGGGAAGAGGCCATGGACATCGTCGTCGAAAGACTCAAGAAAGTACATGACGACGATCCCCGCAAGCTGGTCATCAACAACTTCGACCTCTGCAACTTTCACATCGCACAGGCTTTCGCTGCCGCCTTCGGCACCCCCAACGACCAGTTCTACGCCGTCACCTGCGGAAACGGGCTGCATACCATCTTCTACCTGACCCTCGGAGCGATCAACTCCGAGATCGACCTGGACTACTGCGAGCACATGATCCTCTGCGGCTCGCAGCTGGGGCACGGCGTAAACAACAATCCCATAGAGGGCATCGCGGGCATGGCGGACGCGCGCCGCAGGGGGGCGAAGCTCATCGTCATCGATCCCATCTGCGGGCACGCGGGAGCCAAGGCGGACGAATGGGTCCCCATCCTGCCGGGGACCGACGGCGCGCTTGCCTTGGGGATGCTCAACGTACTCTTGAATGACCTCGGGATTTACGATGAGGATTTCCTTAGGAGAAAGACAAACGCTCCCTACCTGGTCGGCCCGGACGGGCGTTATGTGAGGGAGGAGGGAAGTGGAAAGCCACTGGTGTGGGACGCGGAGGCGGGCGAGTCTAAGCCGCATGACGCCTCGGACGTGAGCGATTACGCGCTGGAGGACACCTTCGAGGTTGGGGGCGTCGAGTGCCGCCCGGCTTTCGATATCCTCAAGCAACACGTGAAGGATAATTATCCCCTGCATAAAGTATCCGAGATAACCACCGTCCCCACTGAGACCATCCACCGCCTGGCGAAGGAGTTCGGCGAGGCGGCGCACATCGGAGAGACCATTAAGATCGAGGGAGAGACACTCCCCTTCCGGCCGGCTGCAATCGAGTGGAAGCGGGGCATCTCGCACCACAAGAACAGCTGGCACAGCTGCTTCTCGCTCATGCTCCTCAACACCGTGCTCGGCAACCTCAACGCCCCGGGAGGCATCCTGGGCACCAACCCCCATGGGCCCTTCAGCTACTGGAACATGTTCGCGGGCAGGGACGGCATGCTCACCACCGACCAGCACAGCAAGCTATTTATCGGGTTCGATTCCTTCGCGTGCTTCCTCTCACCCTACCCGCCGCGTGAGGTCAAGCCGCCTGAACACCTCAACCTCAGGGAGCTGCTCCCGGTCACGGGATTCATACCCACCATCCCCATCTTCACCATCGCGGATCCCGAGAAGTTCCGCATACCTTACAAGCCGGAGGTGATGATCACCTGCCGCACCAATCCCATGATCAGCAATCCCGATCCCAAAGCGGTGGCGGAGATGCTCAAGAAGCTCGACTTCATAATCGGCTTCGGGATAAAGATCGACGAGACGCTGGAGTTCGCGGACATCATCCTTCCCGAGGCACACGACTTCGAGAGGTACTGGTTCTTCCCCCCCAACGCCCCGGCCGGCTTTCAGAAGCCCGGGCCGGGCGATTGGTACTACCAGATCGTGCAGCCTGTGGTGGAGCCTCCCGGCGAGGTGCGCAGCTGGATCGAGGTGATGATGGAGATAGCGGAGCGCCTGGGGCTGCTGGCCGAGTTCAACGACAGCATGAACATGGCGACCGGCCTGCTCATGCTGGACAACCTGGCGCTGGAACCTGATAAGAGGTACACCACGGGCGAGATATGCCTGAGACTAGCGGAGATGTTCGCATGGATAGGAGACAGGGAGATCACACCCGATACCTTCACGGAGAAGGAGCCCGCCCTGAATCTGGGCCCCAAGTCGGTCGAGGAAGCCTACGCCAATCCCCTCAACGACGCCCGGGCTCCCGTTTACATGGAGCACCTCATCGACGTGGGGGAGCGGGTGAAGGAAGTAACCCACGAGTTGGGCATGGACTTCTGGGACATCTCCTCCTACAACCCCCTCCCCAACTGGACCCCATGCCCGGCCTACGAGGAGGGGGGAGAGGAATACGACCTCTTTCTCACCAGCAGCAGGCTGCCGCTGCACTGCCATTCCATAAGCGCCGACAACCCATGGGTCAGCGATATATGCTCCCGCAACCCTCTGGACTACAACATCCTGCTCAACTCGGAGACGGCCGCAGCGAAGGGTATCGAGGACGGCGACACGGTATGCGTGGAGTCGAAGACCGGCAAGGTCAAGGGCACGGTATGCGTAACCGAATGCATCCATCCTCAGGTGGTGGGAACCCTGGGCGGCCACCTCGGCCAGTGGGCCAGGCACAAGAAGATCGCGCGGGGGAAAGGGATCAACCACAATGCGCTCATCGCCTTCGACTGGGATCTGGTGGAGACCGTGAGCGGGCAGAGCGACAGCTGCGCCAGGGTCAAGATCTATAAAGAAGGAGGTTGAGATGGCCAGGTACGGGATGGTCATAGACCTCAAGCTCTGCATAGGCTGCAATGCCTGCACCATGGCCTGCAAGGCCGAGCACGGGACCCAGCCGGGCGTCTTCTGGGGAAAGGTGCTGGAAAAGGTATGGGGCAAATACCCCAAGCCGACACGGCTCTTCATACCGGTGCTCTGCTACCATTGCTCCGATCCCCTCTGCGTGGCCGTCTGCCCCACCGGGGCCTCCCACGTGTCCGAGGAGGGGCTAGTGCTCATCGATTACGACAAGTGCGCCGGCTGCAGGGCCTGCATCGCCAACTGCCCCTATCCGTCGCGAACCTATGTCTCCAAGCTCCGTTTCTATTTTCCCGACACGCCGATCCCCGACGACAAGCGGGAACTGTTGCGCCATGAAGGCGTGGTGCAGAAATGCGATTTCTGCATAGAGAGGTTGCGCAAGGGGGAAAAGCCGGCCTGTGTCGAGATCTGTCCCACCAGTTGCCGGGAGTTCGGGGACATCGAGGACCCGGAGAGCGAGGTCTCGCAGCTGATCGCATCAAGGTCCGGTTTCCAGCTCTTCCCGGAGAAAAGGACGGACCCGTCAGTCTACTACATCAGATAGAAGAGCCGCCGATGTGCAGCGGCCTCTCAGTAGAAAGGGGTGGATTGAAATGGTAGAAGGAGAAGTCACACCGGATCTGTTCCAGGGCAAGATGGATGATTCCTCCAGGAAGCTCCTGGAGGCCTACGGCATCGACGACAAATTCAACTTCTTCGTCAGTTATCTGTACCTGAAACACCATTTCAACATGGTCTACCGGCTGGCGGAGTTCGCGGGGCTGGCGACCACCGACAACCCACCTCCCGAGCTCGATCCTAATCTGGAGATCTTCATCCAGGCTTACCTGGAGGGGGTGAAGACGACCCTCTTTGACAAGGAGACCATGCCCTACGCCAGCAAGGTCGTCACCCTGGATGACGCCGTACAGCTCGTGACCTTGCAGGAGCCTGTCGACCTGCGCAACCTCAACAACGTCATCCCCTACACTCAAGCTAACAGCATCATCCTGGAGAATCCCGAGGCCATTGCCGTGGGGCGCTGCGCCTGCCGGCTTGCCAGGGCCGATTACTGCGAGCCCATGGGGGAAGGATTGGCGGACGAAAGGGGTATAGACTGCTGCTTCTTCATCGGCGATCCCTGGGCGACGGTGATCGCCGAGGATCCCAGGTTCCGCAAGTGCTCCCAGGAGGAAGCGGTCGAGATCATGAAAACGTGCCACGAGTTCGGGGTGCCCCAGCTCGCCTACTGGAGGAAGGAGCTGGGTCGCAATTTCTACTCCATCTGCAACTGCTGTAAGTGTTGCTGCATCGGCATGCTGGCCCATAACGCCTTCGGTGGGGCCGTCCCCTGTGTCGCGCCGTCCGGCTACAAGGCGCAGGTCAACATCGATGCCTGCAACGGCTGCGGGATATGCGAGGAGAACTGCCACTTCCTGGCCATGACCGTGGATGGAGAGGCGGAAAAGGCCGTGTGCGACCTGGCGAAATGCATGGGCTGTGGGATCTGCGCCGACAGCTGCCCCGAAGAGGCCATTGCCCTGACCCGGGATGCCTCCGAACTCGAGCCAGTGGATATGCGGGCATTAAGGGCGAAGTACGGTTCCTGAAAGGATAGAGAACCCATGGCGATGACTTCGGCCGAGAGTATATTGGCCCGGGCTTCGGGCAACGAAAGGGTCGGGCCCGGAGAATACGTCTCGGCCAATATAGACAAGGCCATGTGCAACGAGGGATTCGCGGCCGTGTTCATGAACCTTGGCGCGGTGGGGGTAAAGGGCATCTGGGATCCGGAACGGGTGATAGTGATCATGGATCATTACGTGCCCGCCCCCACCGAAAGAGCGGCTACTATCCACCAGTTGGTGAGGGCCGGCGTGGAGCAGATGGGGATAACTCATTTCTACGATGAGAGGAACGGCATAGCCCACCAGGTCATGATGGAGCAGGGACATGTACTGCCGGGCGAGCTCATCGTGGGCACCGACTCCCATACCTGCACCTATGGAGCCCTGGGTGCTGCCTCCTGCGGCATCGGCTTCTCCGAGATGGCCTACGTCCTGGCCACCGGCAGGCTCTGGTTCCGCGTACCGGACACCATCAGGTTCGAACTTAAGGGCGGGCTGGAACCTCCGCTGACCTCCAAGGACGTGATGCTGAAGATCGCCGGGGATAATTCCGCTGAAATGGCCCAATACAAGTCGGTAGAGTTCACCGGAGCGGGCGCACGGGACATGAGCGTAGAGGCCCGCATGACCATGAGCAATATGTCCATAGAGATCGGGGCGAAGTTCTGTTTCTTCGAGACGGACGAGAAAGCCGCGGCCTACCTCACGGAAAAGTGTGGAGGCGGCTGCGAGCCCCTCGTATTCGACAAGGATGCACCGATATCGTCGATCCACGAGATGGACATGTCGGGACTGGAGCCACAGGTGTCCCTGCCCCACACCGTGGATAACGTCAAGCCCGTATCCCAACTGGACACGATCGAGATCCAGCAGGCCATCCTCGGCTCCTGCACCAACGGCAGGTTGGAGGACCTCCAGCTGGCAGCCGGTTTTCTTGCCGGCAAACAGGTCCATCCCAAGGTCCGGCTCCTGGTGATACCGGCTTCCTGGAACGTTTACAGGCAGGCCATGGGGGACGGAACGCTCAGGGTCATAATCGATGCCGGCGGGATAGTACTCAACCCGGGCTGCGGGCCGTGCTTCGGATCGTACGGTGGTCTCCTCGGACCCGGAGAGAGATGCGTATCCAGCACCAACAGGAACTTCCAGGGGCGCATGGGAAGCGATCGGGCCGAGGTGTACCTGGCGTCGCCGGCGACGGTCGCCGCCTCGGCGGTGCGAGGATACATCGCGGATCCGAGGGAGATGTGAGGAAGGTGGGCATGGAAACTTTACAGGGAAGGGTATGGAAGTTCGGCGACAACGTGGATACCGACGCCATCGTCTCGGGAAAATACCTGGACGCTCCCGTGGAGGAATCCTCGCAGCACGTCTTTGAGAGCACCAGGCCCGAGTTCGTCGGGGAGGTAAAAAAGGGAGACATCATCGTCGCCGGCTCCAATTTCGGCTGCGGTTCGAGCCGGGAGAACGCTCCGGAAACCCTGAAGGTCCTGGGGATCGGCTGCGTGCTGGCCGAATCATTTGGCCGCATCTTTTTCAGAAACGCCATCGCCATAGGACTTCCGGCAGTCATGTGTAAGGGGGTGTCCGAAAGCTTCGAGGATAGCGATACGGCACGCATGGAGCTGAGGGAGGCCAGGGTAGAAAACGTCACGCGGGGCGGCTCGCTCGCAGCGGAACCCCTTTCCGACGATATGCTGCTCATTCTGGATGCCGGGGGTATCTTGAACGTTCTGAAGAGCATGATGGGAGGAGAGATATGAAAGACTGGGCGCAGTATTTGGATAACCCGGCGGACGTTAAACTCTACGTGATGCACACCGGGTCCGTCCACATGAGCGGCAACATCCATTTCAACAAGAAGAGCCCCGAGTTCAAGTCGATGCCCAAGGACGCACGCTTCAACCCGGTGCTGGCATACCTGGTCGAGCATCCCGACAAGGGATTGGTACTTCTGGACACCGGTCTGAACGGCTGCTTCTGCGATAACGCCTTCGGCAATTTCGGGCCGCTGCTCGGGCGGGTCGTAAAGGCGAAGGCAGAGAAGGGCAAGGATGCAGTCAGCCAACTCGCATCGCTCGGCTTCACTCCCTCGGACGTCCGCTTCGTGATCCTCTCCCACCTGCACCTCGACCACACTTCCGGCCTTCCCGACTTCAAGGGTGCCGAGGTCTACGCGGACGCGGCGGAGTTGAAGGCGGCCGGGTCTCCCATGGCGATGATGGACGGATGCGTCAAAGCCCATCGCGAGGGCATGGATATCAAACCTCTTCAGTACGGGGGCGCCGTGCAGCCCTTTGACCGGGTCTGCGATTTTTTCGAGGACGGCTCCCTCTTCGTTGTCGGAGCCGAGGGCCATACGAAGGGGAACGCGGCGGTCATCCTGAACGCCAGGGGAGGTCCCATCCTCCTCACCTTCGACGCCGCCCACCGCAAGGCCAACCTGGATCTGATGATACCGCCCAAGGGAGATTACGAGCGGGCCCGGCGCAGCCTGGGGAGGATGAAGACTTTTGTCGACGGTAATCCGCAGACGCGAGTGATCTTCGGCCACGATCCAGACCAGCTGGGCGAACTGCAGCTGCTGCCGTCCTTCTATACTTGAGAGTGGAAAGGGAAGATTGGGATTCATTATGTCCATGTTGTTCGAGCCAGTCAGGATAGGTGGAGTCGAGTTGGACAACCGTATTATGCAATCCGCGACTCAGGAGAGCATGGCCGATGTACAGGGCTATGTCACCGATACCCTCCTGGACAGATACCGGAGGCTGGCGAGCACTGGCATAGGCCTCATCGTCCCGGGCACGATGAACGTCAATCCTGCGGGAAGATTCGGCACAAACTCCAATGCGATCTGGAACGACAGCTACATCCCGGGGCTGCAGAAGCTCGCCTCCGTCATACACACCAGCGGCAGTAAGGTAGCGTTTCAACTGCAGCACGCGGGCAGGCAGACCTTCAAGAAAGTCATCGGGCAGCGGCCCGTGGCTCCCTCAAAGGGACGCATGGATCCCATGTTCATGGCCCGGCCGAGGGTGATGGGAGAGGCGGAGATCGTGAGCACCATCGAGGATTACGTCAAGGCGGCCGCCAGGGCTTTCGCGGCCGGAGCGGACGGAGTGCAACTGCATGCGGGCCACGGCTTTCTGCTCAACCAGTTCCTCTCGCCTTTCTTCAACCACCGCCAGGACGCTTGGGGGGGCAGCGACGAGAAGCGCTTCCGCTTCGTGAGAGAGATCGTAAGCGGGATCATGGCGATCAAGCCGGAAAAGGGATTCACCATGATCAAATTGAGCGGCAACGATTTCACCCCCGAGGAAGGCATAACGCCGCCCCTGGCCGCGAAATACGTCGCGTGGCTGGACGAGCTAGGCCTGGACGCGGTGGAGGTCACCTGCGGAACGGGGTCATTCTCCAATATGAATATCTGGCGCGGCGACCTCCCCATCAAGGAGATGGTCGGCGCACTACCGCTCGCAAAGAGGCTGGGGGGATGGATAGTGCTTAAGAGGATGGCGGGGAAGTTTGACTACGAGGAAGGCTACAACCTGGAGGCAGCGAAAACCATCCGGGCCCTGGATCCCCATATGCCGTTAGCCTTGGTGGGCGGCCTGCGCCACGTCGAATACATGGAGAAAGTCCTCGGGGATGGTTCCGTCGACCTTATCTCGATGTCGCGACCGTTTATCCGGGACCTGCGACTGGTGGATAAGCTGAGGAACGGGGCGCCGGAGGTGAGCTGCGTGAGCTGCAACAAGTGTCTGGCGACAACGGTCAGGAACGAACAGATAAAGTGCTCTTACGGTAAGTAGGGACGGACGGCGCTGTAGCCGAGAGCGAGAGGAGAGGACCGGGATGGCGAACAAGACGCTTAAGGAGCTTATAGAGGCGGGCGAGCTGGTGGTCGCCCCCGGCGTTTTTAATCCACTCACCGCCATGATCACGCAAGCCCAGGGCTTTGAAGCGTTATATATGACCGGTTTCGGTACCTCGGCCATGAACCATGGTTATCCCGATCTCGGTCTTCTGACCATGACGGAAATGGTCCAGAACGCCGAGAGGATCGCGGCATCTGTCAGCATACCGCTCATCGCCGATGCCGACACCGGATACGGCAATCCCATCAACGTGGTTCGCACCATCCAGGAGTACGAGAAAGCCGGGGCGGCCGCGATCCATATGGAGGACCAGGTATGGCCCAAGCGATGTGGGCACATGACCGGCAAGGCCATCATCGATGCCGACGACATGGTGGCGAAGATCAGGGCGGCGGTGGAAGCCCGCAGCGATCCGGACTTTCTCATCATCGCGCGCACCGATGCCATCGCTACGCACGGATTCGAGCACGCGATCGAGCGCGGGCATCTATACGCCGAGGCTGGAGCCGACGTGCTCTTCATAGAGGCGCCCACGTCGGTCGAGGAGATGGAGCAGATTCCGAAGCGCCTGCCCGAGAGGCCGCATCTCGTCAACATGGCGCCGCGTACACCTAACCTGCCAGTCGCGGACCTGAAGAACATGGGTTTTTCCATCGCGCTGTTACCCGGCATCTGCTTGGCGGCGAGCATCGCTGCCTGTATCGAAGAGCTGCAGAGGTTCAAGGAGAACGGCAAGCAGAGGGACTTCAGCGACTGGATCCAGTCCTTCAGCGAGCTCAACGACTTCCTGAAAGTGCCCTACTACCTGGAATTGGATTCCAAGTACAGGTCGACGGTGGAGGAGTGATGCATATGGCGTTCGATTCTGCTTCGGCGTTCGAGCTGCTGCGGCAGTCCTGTCGCTCAGGCCTCCTGGAGGAACTCGTGGCCATCGCCGGCCAGGCGCTCGACGGCCTGATTGAGAACACGGGATTGGGCATGGGGGATCTCCTGGCCATGCTCGACAGCGTCTCCCCGGAGACGGTGCTTCGGGCGGAAGAGACAGCCGCGTCAACGGACATCGAGGAAGTGGTCGCGAAGCTAAAGACGGCCGTCCGCGATCCTGACGTAGTGGCTGCGAAGCTGCAGGGATACCTGGAGCAAGCGGTAGCGAAGGCTGGAGCTGGCATATCCGAAAGTAGGGGGTGAGGGAGATGACCCTGGCTCAATACGAGGCGGACATGGCAGCCTGTTCACGCTGCTCGTCATGCAAGTGGGTACCCTTCAACCAGATCAAGAGCTGGCGCTTCGCCCGCAACTGCCCGGCCCTGGCAAGGTTCTCTTTTCACGCCTACTCTGGCACCGGCAGGATGAGCATGGGGCTGTCGATGCTGAAAAACAGGAGCGAGCTCTCCGAGGAAGTGGCGGAGATAATCTACCGCTGCCAGCTCTGCGGGGCGTGCGATGTCTCCTGCAAGGTATACCGGGACGACATCGACCTCTCGGAAGTACTCATGGAACTGCGGGCGAGCTGCGTGGAGAGCGGACAGCTGATAGCAGACCACATGCTCATCATAGATGCACTGAAAAAAGAGAACAACGTGTTCGGCGAGCCTCAATCGGCGCGGGCGGCATGGGCCGAGGGATTGGGGCTGAAAGACACAAGCCAGGAGAGCGCCCAAGTACTGCTGCATGCCGGTTGCCGGTATTCCTACGACAGCGATCTGTGGCCGGCGTTGCGGCAAGCAGCACGGTTGCTCCAGCAATCCGGTATCGATGTGGGGATCGCCGGGGTACAGGAGGCATGTTGTGGGGGTCGTGTCTACGAGCTGGGTTATCAGGGCGACGCCGCCAACTTCGCGGACGATATGATCTCGCGGGTGAAGGCTTCCGGCGCCGAGTTGGTCGTGACCGCGTGCTCCGATTGCTTCGCCGCCTTGCGCTTTCTCTATCCCCATATGGGGAAGGACTCGGGTATCAAGGTGATGCACATGAGTGAATTCTTGAACCAGCTCATCCAGGGGGGGCGCATCCAACTGGATAACGCCGTTCCCATGCGGGTGACCTATCACGACCCGTGTCACCTCGGCCGCATGGGAGAGCCGTTCCTCTCCTGGCAGGGGGACAAGCTAAGGCGGCCTCAGCAGATGAAGAGGGCAGGCAGGCGGGGCGTATACGATGCGCCGCGCGCGGTTCTGGAAGCTATATCCGGTCTGCAGTTGAAGGAGATGGAACGCATCCGTGAATACTCCTGGTGCTGCGGGGCCGGAGGAGGCGTGCTCGATGCCTACCCGGAGTTCGCTTCCTGGACGGCCGGCGAGAGGCTGGAGGAGGCGGCGGCAACGGGAGCCGAAGCCCTCGTCACCTCCTGCCCCTGGTGCATCCGCGTCTTTCGGGATGCGGTCGAGGAACACGGGGTAGGGCTGCGGATCGTCGAGCTCACCGAGCTGGTAGCGCAGGCGGTGGGGCTGGAGCAGGAGGACATCACATGATACGTGCTGATGTTTACGAAGAGCTCGAGAAGATCGTGGGGACCGATTACGTATCGCGGGAACCCGCGGTGCTCGACAGCTACGTCTGGCAGTCGCTCCCAGGGGAGGATCCGGATATCTGGCTGCAGCGCCCGCTGGCGGTCGTCCTGCCCGCCTCGAAAGAGGAGGTGCAGGCCGTGATGCGGGTATGCGATCGCAACGCCCTGAGGTGTACGGCATTCGCGACCGGATGGGGCGCCTTCAGCGCGCCGATGAGCGAGGATGTGGTTCAACTCGACCTGACCCGCATGAACCGCATAATCGAGATCGATACGGAGAAGAAGGCGGCTACCGTCGAACCCGGCGTATGCGCCGCTCAACTGCAGGTCGAAACGATGAAGGTGGGGCTCAACATAAACATACCTCGCTCTGGACCTTGCGGTTCCCCCCTGTCGACTGCCCTTACCATCCCTGCCGGTGGGAGCGAGGAGATCGGGCCAGTGGAGAGCACGGTCGACCTGGTGGCCATCGAGTACGTCCTTCCCGGTGGCGAGATTTTGACTCTGAGCGATACCGATGAACTGCCAGGTTCATTGCACGGCCAGGCGGTCATCACCAAAGGGATGGTGAAGCTGTGCGATTGGCCAGGCCCGGCCGAGATCCCGATAAAGGGACTGTTGTTCGATGCGGAAGTGGAGGTCCCCGAGAGCATCCGTTTCTACCTCTGTTTCTTCCCCGATGCCGCCTCCGAGGCGGAGGCGAACGACATGCTCGCATCAGAGCATGTAGGTTACATCACCAACTGTGCCGCCTTCGGTTCCCTGCTATACATGCTTGCGCCGAATCTTTTCGAGGGGATCGCCGAGACGGAGGTACTGGGAGGCCTGATCAGAAAGGTGCTGGGGAACGCGAGCGTGATCATGCTGGCGAGCGCCGCTCCAGAGGATTTCGAACCACAAGAAAAAGTGCTCACCGATATCGTGGAGGGCGCGCAGGGTGTGATCATGGCCACAATGGGGGCACCCCGTATCACCGCGCTCCTGCTAGCCAGCTATCTCAGGTCCGCCGCCGTGCCGCGTGCGGGCAGGGGATGGGGCACTGCCAGCACCTTCCTGGAACAGCTGGAAGTATAGCGCTTCCTAAGCGCAGGTCAGCAGCATACCCGGGATGCGGTTGTCTTGCCTTCCCCGCAACAGCGGGAAAGCGCCTCCCCGAGATCCATCGACACCTGACCGGTATGGCTTATTTTGGATTAAGATATGAGGTTCTTCTCCGAGAAGTGTGGGTAGCGGGAGATGATAACTGGGGCAACACTTT
>CAYHAT010000064.1:0-9545 GCA_964354675.1 uncultured Actinomycetota bacterium
CCATGGCGATGGTGTCCATCCCCAGGCGGTTGCAGAGGTCGTTGGCCTTGGCCACCGCCTCCAGGCTGGGGTTCATCAGGTTGGTGCCCATGAGACACACCGTCTCGTACTCCGGCCCGGCGTGTTCAAGCATGGCATAAGGGCCTTCATCCACCTTGACCACGCGTTTGCAGCGCACCGTGCACGCATAGCACCCGATCGTCTTCACCAGGATGTTGTCGTTGTAGTAGAAGGAGTTCAGGGTGTCCAGGGCATCCATCCACTCTCCAACGCTCCAGTTCTTCACCGGCACGTCTCCGGAGAGCATGCCGGTGTCCAGGGCGCCGTTGGTGCCCAGTTCGTGCAGGGTCCCCGCCAGGAGGTGGTTCTTGAGCTTGTCCGCCAGGTTCCTGCTGATCTCCTTTGCCGCCGCGGGGTCGGCGTATTCCATCTTGCCGCTGCTGCGCACGGCCACCGCCTTGAGGTTCTTGTTCCCCATGACCGCCCCCAGGCCGCAGCGGCCCGCAACGCTGCCTATGTCGTTGACGATGGCCGCGAAGCGCACCCCGTTCTCTCCCGCCGGCCCGATCTGCATGGTGCGCACCGGGCCGCCACCGCCCTTGAGCTCTTCCTGCAGGCGCTCGTCCGTCTGGTAGGCATCCAGGCCCCACAGATGTGAGGCGTCGCGCAATTCCGCCTTGTCCCCGTCCAGCCACAACAGGACCGGGCTGGCCGCCCGGCCCTTGAAGACGATGCCGTCATAGCCGGCCAGCTTGACGGCGGCCCCGAAGGCGCCCCCCACGTTGCACTCTCCCCACAGGCCGGTGAGGGGGGACATCGCCACCACCGACGACCTGCCGCTGCCCGGGAAGTTGCTCCCGGTCAGGGGGCCGTTCATGAACATGAGGGGGTTCTCGGGAGATAGCGGGTCCACCAGGGGGTCCATCTCCTTGAGGAAAAGATAGGCGGCCAGGCCGGTGCCGCCGATATATGTGCGGAAGAGCTCCTCCTCGAGCCCCCTGACGGAGACTTCGCCCGTGCCCAGGTCGACCTCGAGGTACCTTGCGGAAAAACCTTTCATCTCTTATTCCTCCCATTCGAAGACACCGACTTGTCTCGTTGCTTATCGCTCCTACCGGGCACAGGCACCCTGCGGGCATAAACACCCTGCGGGCACAAGCACCCTGCGGGCATAAACGGATGTATGCACGAACGCTTCTCCCGTCTATCCTCCTGCAACCCGCCTGCCGTGTCTTGTCAAGCTCGCCCTCACGTTCGGGGCGCGGGCTTGACGCCCCAGATATAGACACACGGCAGGATATCGCGATAGGAGGGCTTGGCCGACTCTGCGGCCAATCTACTGGCCACGCTCCTTATCTCCTCGCTGGTCGCTCCGTTCCTGAGCCAGCATGCCGCCAAGGATAGCTCGCCCGGAAGGCCGCTCTTCAGCTCCTCCAGGGCCTCCTCCTCATCTGCGAAGGGACGGGTCATATCCGCATGCCACGTGAAAAAGTCCACGCCCTCGAAACCGGCCTCTCTCACCTCATCAACCAGTTCCGTGCGACCGAACCCGAACGCCGGGTGTTGCCTCTCCAGGATGCCCCGGAACTTCGCCCAAAGAAAGGCCTCTTCGCCCCAGTCCACCACGAGTTCCTCCTCCGAGAGCACTGGCTCGAAAAAGGACAGCACGCCACCGGAGCGCAACACCCGCCTGGATTCGCGCAACACCGCTGAACGGTCCGCGACGTAGCTGAGCACCGAACGCGCCATGACCGCGTCCGCTTCGCCATCCTTTAGGGGAAGCAGGGAGATATCGGCCTGCGCCGTACGCAGGTTTTCGAGCCCCGACTCCTTTGCCCGGCGGGCTAGTTCCTCCAGCGCGCCCGGGCTGGAGTCCACCGCGAAAACCACGCCCTCGGGACCGACCACGCGGGCCGCCTCCAGGGAGAGAAATCCCATGCCGCTACCCAGGTCTACCACCCGGGAGCCGCGCTTCAGGCCTGCTTTGTGTAAAACCCGATCCCTTACTTGCGACCGCAGGATGCGCAGTTGGCGGTCTGCCGCCGCGCCCTCGCGGTCCGCTTCATCCAGCCATTTCGCCCAGATATCCGCCGGCAATCGGGGGTTTAATCCTCTTCTTCCTCGATGATCAGGTCCTCGAAACCCTTCTCTTTCAACAGCTTGATGTAGACAGCATAAGCGGGTTTGATCATGGGGAGCATCTTGAGCAGGCGGGGCATGGAACCCTCGGCCTCGATGTCCCCGCTGGAAAGGGCTCCCAACAGGTTGAGCTGCCCGCACCAGAACAAGTGCGCCGTGTCCAGTTCCATGATCATGGTGGCGTCGGGGGTCATCTCCTCCGGCGGGCCGCCGGGATAGACTTTGACTTCGTCTCCCCTGCAGTCGATCCAGTATTCGCCCACCGGGTTGCTGTAGATGAACTTCACCAGCAGTTTGGAGTCCAGGGCCTTCGCGCGGATAGCGGGGTCCTGCATGAGCTCGTCGAACACCCCTACGAGCAGGTCGTAGAATACGTTGATGTCCTCGAAATACGGCATGTCATTCCTCCTCTCAGGCGTTCCTTCCTCTTCTCGTCCATTCTATATATCTCCCATCAGACTCTATTTGAATCATCCATCCTGCGGGTTTACACATGGAGGATGGTGCAAGGGCCCTCCGATGCTTCTCTTTCGTCCTAGGAGGGGTTTTATGGACCTTTACCCGGAAGGCCCTTCACCAAGCCTCTCACCCGCTACGCTCCATCGGGACAATGAAAACGTAAGGATAGCGTTTTCTTTGCTTGGGGATGACGGTAGCGGGAAAACTGCATCTATGCTAAAGGGATCATGCGGAACGTGCCTTGCGGCGCGCGGACGTGAATCAAGCTACCACAGCCTTCACCGGGTGTCAAACGGCATGAGATGGGGTCAGCCGTTCAAAAGACACAAGCAATGATTCCCGTAACTGTCTTGTATTGACGCGTAACATCTTGTGTCGCTTGAACGGCTGACCCCGGATTTAACGCGGTTGAGGGCTGATTCCGGGGAAGAGGGTGAGGAGAGCCGGAGGGTCCGGGATCCAGTAGTCCGGTCGCTCCGCCTGTAGCGACTCCTGCGAAAAAGGTCCCCATGCCACCGCACCCGCCACCACGCGGGCGGCGTGAGCACAGCGCAGGTCGTAGGGGCTGTCGCCGATGAAGGTAGCCTGCGCGGGCGAGGCTTCCAGCCGCTCCAGCGCCTCGAGCACCGGCTCGGGGCGGGGCTTGTGCATGCTGGTGTCGTCGGCGGTTATCACCACCTCGAAGAAGGGCTCGAGGCGGAAATACTCGAGGTCGGGGCCGGCGCTGGACGAGCGCTTGGATGTCACCACCCCCAACCGGTATCCCCTCTCGAGCAGCCCGGCCAACGACTCCCGGATGCCGGGGAACTCACGCACCAGCCCGTCGTGATGTTGTTCGTAGAGGCGCTGGTAGAGGGTGAATATCTCCTCCGCCCGCTGCGGGTCGATATCCCATGCCTGGAGGTGCAGCGGGCGTCCGATCTCGGAAAGGATCTGCGCCTCGCTGCGCGGTGGGAGCTCCAGGATACGCAGGGTCTCCTGGAAAGAGAAGATGATGAGCTCTATGGTGTCCGCCAGGGTGCCGTCCAGGTCGAAGAGGAGGCAGTTTATCCTTCCAAGGTCAGTGGGCTCGAGCCCTGACAATTCCGCACCTCCTGATGTTCCTGGCGTTGCCTGCTGACGGATTCATGCAACAACCGTTCCTGATACCCCATGGGGTACCGAAAAACAAGACCTGACCACTATCTGAGATGGTAGGTCTCGTTTACGAGGGTGACCATGGCGGTCTCCGGGATGCCTCCATCGAAGTACCTGACGGCGGAGATGGATGCCAGGTCGATCTGGACGCGGAACATGTCGTCTAAGTCCATCTTAAGCGCCTCGCAGAGGATGCCGCGTATAGGGCCGCCGTGAGCCACGATGAGCACCCGGTCATCGCCGGGATGGCGTGAGGTTATCTCGCGGGTCGCGGCCAACACCCTCTCCCTCACCGCGCCGAAGTCCTCGCCCCCGGGGATGGTCACCGAGGAAGGGTTGGCCATCCAGCGCCCCACCATTTCGTTTTCTTCCTTGAAGAGATGGTCGAAGTACTGTCCGTCCCACTCTCCCATATCCACTTCCATGAGTCCCTGCACGACCTCTATCTCCAGCCCATGCGCTTCCGCCACCGGCCGGGCGGTCTCCATGCAACGTTTCAGGGGGCTGGAGTATATGGCCGTTGGGCTCAAGCCTTCGAAGAAGTCTTTCACGCGGGCGGCCTGCCCGTGCCCCCTCTCGTTGAGCCCGATGTCAATGCGGCCCAACAAGCGGCGCTGGGCATGGTACTCCGTTTCACCGTGTCGCAGTAGATATGCGGTTCCCATGACCCCAACATTCTATTTGCATGCATGGCTATATGGCAATGGCGGTCGCCGGACGGGGAGCATGCGGTCTAGAGAAGGTGCTGTCGTCCTGGCATGGCATTGCGCGCTACGGCTCCCGCGACCCCATGCTTCGCGACGCTACCTCGAATAACCGGGTTCGAACTGGGCGAGGGAAGGTGACCGCCCGGAGACTATAAAAGACCTCAGGTCGCGCATGGTCCTTACGCCCAGGTAGCGGAGGGAGGCGACCAGGAGCGCCGCTCCCGCGAGCTCCGTGGCCCAGAAGAACGGGTCGCCCAGACACGCTCGGATCTGCTCGAAGATGGTCTGGATGGAAGGATACCTCTCGAATGGGCCCAGGGCGGGCCACAAAGCGGTGGTGGGCTCGAGCCAGACACGGTCCAGCACGAGGTGACTGGCTATACCGAGAGCCAGGAGGAGGATGCGGCTGTCGCCCCGCCGTTTCCATTCGCAGGTACCGGCTACGGACATGAGCAGGGCCAGGATGAAGGTATGCGCGAATATGCGGCCGTTCTCGAAGTATGACCTGAACAGCACCTGCCCCATGGCCTTGTCGATGATGTCCGGCAGGATGGTCCCTGCGAGCAACCACCTCAGGTCCGGGGCTTTTGACGCGAAACCGCGGTTCTCTCCCCACCAGCTCGCGACGAGGGCTCCGGGGGCGGCGGTGAATCCGAGGTGAGCGACGAGGAACACGGCGGTTACCCCTCCGGTTCCGCGGGATCGTTGGAGAAGAGCGCCGATTGTCCTGCGGGAGGAGGAGGTTCCTTGCGGGCCGGCTTGCCCTGCAATGGTGCGCCCTCGTTCAAGGCCCGGTTGGCAAGCCTGTCGGCCTCCTCGTTCTCCTCGCGCGGGATGTGCGCGATGTCCCAGTCCTTGTAGCGGCGCAGCATGGACATCACCTGTGTATGGGGGCTGTGCAGGGTCTTCTCCTTGACCCGGTACTCCCCTTTCACCTGCCTGGCCATGAGTTCGCTGTCGGTGTATATGCGCAGCCTGTCCACCTCGAAGACCGAGAGCAACCGCAGGGCATGCACCAGGGCGGTGTATTCCGCATAGTTATTGGTGGTCTCGCCGATGGCCTCGCCGAAGGCGGCGACCCTCTTACCCTGCCGGGTGAGGACCAGCACCCCGATGGCGGCGGGTCCGGGGTTGCCACGCGCCGCTCCGTCCACGTAGACATGCAGTTCCTCGAAGCGCCTCGCGCCCTGGAAGGTCGGCTCCACCACACTCCTCTTGCTCTTCCTTGGTTCCAATATCCACCGCCTCGTCCCAGTCTCGGCCCTCGGACCCCGCCCTCTACTTCACCAGGATACGCCCGCAGTTGGTGCACCTGAAAACGCTGTCGGACTTGAGAAAACGGTCGAATTCGATACCCGGGAGCTCTACCCGGCATCCTTGGCATACCCCGTCTGAGACCTTGACCATCGCCAGGTTGTGCCTGCTTGCGATCAGCTCGTCGTAGAGCTCCAGCAGTTCCTCGTCCACCTGCGAACGCAGTTCGTCCCGTTCTCCCTCAAGGTCCGCAAGCTCCGATGCCATCTCCGCCGTTTCATCTTCGAGCGCCTTCTTTTTGCCGTCTATCTCCGCCTGCAGCAGGTCCCCGTCCGCCTGCAGCTTATCGGCCCCTGCTTTTACGCTGTCCTGACTCTCCATCTCCTCGAGCAGTTCCGTTTCCAGGGTGTCTTTCTTTCGTTTGAACGAGCGCACCTCGGCCTGCAGGCCACGCAATTCCTTGGGATTGTTCACCTTGCCGTCGTAGAGCTTGCCTTCCTCGCGGCTCAGCTTCTCATCCACGCGCTGTACCTCGTCCTCCATCCCGCGTTGTTTCTTGCGGGACTCCTCCAGTGAGGCTTCGACCGCCTCCAGCTCCGCGCGCTTGGCATCCTTTTCCTCCGCGAGCTCCTGCAGCTCCGCCTTCAGGGGATGGTTCTCCTCGCGGCCTCGCAGCTCGGATATGTGGGTCTCCAGTTCCTGGACCCGGTATAAGGTCTCCAGTTCGCTCACTCGGCACCTCCATCGATCCAGGGATAAGTATGCACGTCTGAGACGAGTATCTCCACCTTCAAACCCTTCTCTTCGGTCTTCTTCGACAGTACTGAAGCCAGGTGGGGCACCACCGGCCTCTCGGTGTGATAATGGCCAGCGTCGATGACGGCCAGCCCCGCTGCCACCGCTTCCCGTGCCTCGTGGTGGCTGACATCGCCCGTCAGTAGGACCTGGGCGCCGGCCTCCAAGGCCCGCATCCACAGCTTCCCTCCGCTTCCCCCGCAGACGGCGACACGGTGTACCGCGATGGCGGGATCGCCGGCCAGGCGCGCTGCGGGGTTTCCCAATTCCGCGCGGCACCTGTGTGCGAACTCCCCCAGGCTCACGGGCGCGGGCAGGTCGCCGACCCTGCCCAACCCGGCGCCGGACGGAACGTGCAGGCGATAGACGTCATAGGCCGGTTCCTCGTAGGGATGCGCCTGTAGAAGGGCTTCCACCGCTTCTCCGATCCTCCCCCGGGCCACTACCAGCTCCAGCCGCACCTCGCTCACCTCGTTGGCCCCGGTGGCTTCGCCGTAAGCGGGATGGGAGCCGGGGCCCGGTGTGAAGGTGCCCATCCCCTCCACGCGGAAAGAGCAACCGGTATAGTCGCCGATGACCCCGGCACCGGCCTGGAAGAGGGCTGCGCTCACCTCGGCTACATGCCCGGGCGGCAGGAACGTGACCAGCTTGTATCCCTCCTCCGCCGCTGTCCCGAGCAACGGGCGGTGGTCCTGCAGCGCGAAGAGCCCGGCCAGCGCCGCGTTTACTCCGTAGGGAGAGGCATCCAGGTTGGTGTGGGCGGCATAGATCGCCACGCCTGAGGCCAGTGCATCGCACAGCAGAGCCCCGGTGGGTTCATCCGTCACCAGGCGGCGCAGGGGACGGAAGATGGGAGGGTGGTGGCAGACGAGCAATCCAGCCCCCCGGCCGCGCGCCTCCACTATGACCTCGGGGTCCGCCTCCAGGGATATGAGGACGGCTTCCACCTCCACCTGTGCCGAGCCCACCTGCAGGCCTACGTTGTCCCAGTCCTCGGCGAGGTGGGGCGGCGCCAGCTCCTCTATAAGGGCGATGACATCCCCTGCTCTGCAAGCCATATCCCTCTCCACGCTCAACGGTAAATTATCACTATTATAAGAGTAGGTAGCGGGAAGTAGGTAGCGGTGCGGGAACAAAAGCGTATCGCCCTTTCCGCTGGCCTGTATTCCTCGTCACAAAGTCGAGTGTAAGCAGCAGGGGGGAGAAAAAGGTACTGCCCCAGTTATCATCTCCCGCTACCCACACTTCTCGGAGAAGAACCGAATAATATAACCCTGGTGAAAGCGTGATAGCGAAAAACCCGTCAATCACCCGATGGCGGTCTTGCCTCGTCGATCTGGATGCCCGTACGGTAAGAAGCCCGGCCCGATGAGGTCGATATTAACCTCGCAGGTGTTATACTCATGGATTGATCGGAAGATTAATGGGAGCAATGGTGATCTAGCGTGGCTAAGACCAGATACATAGTGAGCGACCTGCACCTGGGAGCGGGCGATTACCTGGACGATTTCGACCAGGACGAGAGCTTTATCACCTTTGTGGACATGGTGGCCAAGCGCCGCGGCACGGAGCTCATCATCAACGGCGACTTCATCGACTTCGTCGCGGTTACCCTGGACAAGGATTCGTCCCGCCCCTTCTCCCGCCTGGGTAGCACGGAGAGCGAGTCCCTGGGCAAGCTGGAGAGGGTGCTGGAGGCGCACGTAGATCTCTTCATCTCCCTGCGCGCTTTCATGGAGAAGGGGCACCGCGTCGTCCTGGTGCCGGGGAACCACGACGTGGACCTGTTCTGGCCGCGGGTGCGCGACCGCCTGCTGGAAGAACTGGGAGGTCCGGATTCGGACCATTTTCACTTCGAGTCCAGCGGCATCTACCGCACCGGTTCGCTCTACGTGGAGCATGGCAACCAGTACTACGCCGACAGCGTCTTCGAGAACTTCACTCACCCCTTCCTGCGCGACCCCAAGACGGGGGAACTGCGCCTGGAGCGGAGCTGGGGCAGCTGCTTCATGGAATACTTTTCCAACGGGATGATGAGCGAGCGCAACCCGTTCATCAACAACGTGCGGCCTATCCCCAACATGGTGTTTATAGGCCTCCAGGACGAGAGCTGGTGGTTCAAGGCTGCCTACGGTTACAAGCTCCTGCACTTCATGTCCAGGGTAGGGTTCCCTCCCTTCAAGGAGAGCCGTGAGTTGCTGCGGCGCAAGCGGGAAGGCCGCCTGGATTCCTGGGGTTATTCGCGCAAGCGCTTCATGGACCTCGTGTCCGGGCGCGGACGGGTGGAGGTGCAGGGAGTGGAGGACGCGGAGAGCCTCCTTTCTGACTTCCCCGAGGAGGACGAGGTCGAGAGAGTCGACCAGCAGGACCTGCTACTGGACTCGCTGGCCACGCGCGAGGACGCCCTCTCGGTAGCGGCTCGTGATATCCTCCTGTCCGACGACGGGATCGATGCGGTGGCGTTCGGTCACGACCACCGTTATTACTCCAACGAGCTCCAACCCGTGCTGGGTGGGAGAAAGGGGAAATACTACGTAAACACCGGCACCTGGATACCCATGCTCTTCCTCACCCGCACCAAGCGTCAGCTGCGCTGGCGGGACTTGGAGGACGAGGGCCTGTACCAGCAGCTCCTGACCTATGCGGTGGTCAGGAAGGGCTTGAGCGCTACCACGTCCTCCCTGCGCCGTATCGCGCGGGCTGAGCCCAAGGGAGAGCCCGAACATCCCCTATCCGATTAAAACGCCGCATTCCTGATCCTGTGCTCGCTGCGCCGTATCGCGCAGGCTGAGCCCAAGGTGGAACCCGAACATCCAAGTCAGATTGGCGGACACCGGTTTTCCGATTATCCATCTCCGTGTCGTATCACAGGGGGGGACCTCGCGGTGGAACCAGTACTCTCCTGGTTTGTTTAACGATCTCCGGATGTACAGGCCATGAGGAATGGTGGCGGCTGCTTCTCTTATCACTGCGAGCTCGCCTGGCGCCCTGGTACTGATGCGATATCAGGACTTGGAGCAGATGAGCTGGATGAACTTACCGATGCCTTTGAGG
>CAYHAT010000064.1:9555-12815 GCA_964354675.1 uncultured Actinomycetota bacterium
GTGGACAGCTTGGAGTTGATCGTTGATGGTGAGTTACCGATGCCTTTGAGGTGCGGCTCTTGCCCAGCCCTCTCCTCCAACTCCAGCATCCCCTTGAAGCATTCTCCCTCCTCGAAGAGGGAGCAGTCGATGAACTCCGAGAAGACGAGCAGCCCGTATTGGCCATCGATGTTGTAGCCAAGGGGCTCCAGCAAGGCGGTTATCTCGGCGTCCGCATAAAGGCGGCCGCGTCCATGGTGTAACTGGGTATCGAACTCGCCCACCTCGAAGGTATCCATGGCCTCCTTGACGTTCTCGTCCACGATCACCTTGCGCGCTATCAGGCCGTAGCGGTTGAGGAAGACCAGGGAGAGCGTGCCCCGGGGCCTCAATACGCGGGTGATGACGTTAAAGGCCCGCAGCGGATCGTCGACGTACTCGATGGTCTCGTGACAGACGATGAGGTCGAACTCGTCGCTGATGCACTCCTCGAGGTCCTCGATGCGCTCGTTCAAGAACCTCATGAGGCCGGTCCGGTCCGGCAGTTGTTGTTGGGCCCGCTCCTCAGCCGTCTGCAGAAGGCAGGCCTGCGGCTCGAGCATGGTCACCTTGTGGCCCAGAGCGGCGAAACGGAGGGCTACCTCCCCGAGACCACTCCCGACGTCCAGGATGTTCAGCTCCCCGCTGCGCTTGATATCGGCCTCGATGTGGGTGTGCAGGAAACGAAAGGCCAGCTCGGCTTCGAGGTGGCTGGTCGGCGCCTCGGCCAACTCCATGAGGAGTTCGGCTTTCTCCTCCGGGGATTTCTCCATGCTGCGGCCTCCGTTTTCTATATCTCATATCGCCTGCAGAATCATCATATGACCGCCCCGCGGGAACGGTCAACACGCGGAGCAGGCCTCTGCCTCTGGATAAGCCTCTATAAGATAAAGGCCGGCCCGGGGCCGGCCCTATGCGTGGTGGGCGTTAAGGGATTTGGAAGACCTTACCCCACTTGTTGTCCTCAGGGAGGCGGCATGAGCGCTGCCGGAAGGAGGCATGCACCGGATTTCATTAAGTCAGCAGAGACAAGGATTGCTGCGGAGCCTATCAGGGATATATAATGTGTATACGATGTAATAACATATGGGAGGCCGAAATGGTTAAGAGGATGACCAGGCACGGAAACAGCATGGCCCTGGTGATAGACAGGCCCATACTCGAGTTGCTCAACATCGACGCCGACACGCCGCTGGACATAACCACCGACGGAGAGGCGTTGATCATCACCCCCGTGCGCGACAAGAAGCGCCGCAAGGCCTTTGAGGCAGCCCTTGAAAAGACCAACCGCAGATACGGCAGGATGCTCAAGAACCTGGCGGACTAGATGGCCGAACCCATATTCCTGACCCTCGGCGAGGTATTGGAGATACACCAGGACCAGATGCGCCGCTATGGTGGCGGCTCCGGCATGCGAGACCTCGATCTTCTCAAATCCGCCCTGGCCATGCCCCAGGCGGGTATGGGAAAAGAGTATTTCCACGCAGACATGGTAGAGATGGCTGCCGCCTACATCTTTCACATCGTGCGCAATCACCCCTTCACCGACGGCAACAAGAGGACCGGAACCGTTGCGGCCCTGGTCTTCCTGGAACTGAACGGAATCGAGGTCGATGCGGAAGAGGAAAAATTCGAACAGCTGGTCAGGAGGGTTGCTGAAAGCAACGCTGACAAGAACGATATAGCCGGATTCCTGCGATCAAGCTTGAAGTGACCCCTGAAGAGGATGCACCAGATGAGGTAAAAGAACGTTTACCGTAGATTTCGGGAGCTGGCTCAGGAGGTGTTGGATCTTTCTGACGAAGCCATAGCTCTGGCGGACGAATACCTGCGCTACGGGATAGTCCCGGAGAGCTTCGTCGACGATGCAATGCACATCGCGATCGCAACGGTGGCGGCCGCCGCTATCCTGGTGGAACTTCAAGCATATCGTGCACTACGAGAAGGTACAGAGATCCAACGCCGTCAACTTGGAGATGGGGTATAAGCCCATCTCGATCCATTCGAGGGAGGTTACCACCCATGTCCGTTAAAACTGTAGAAATGGTCCGCAAGATAAGGGACCGGCACTATAAGGAAACAAAGGATTTATCCGCAGAGGATCAAAAGGCGCTGATCAAAGAGAAGTCCGAGAGGTTGCAGACGAGGTATAGGGACGCCAAGGAGAAGGCGACGCCCAAGTAAAGGCTTTGCCTTCTTAAAGACACCAGAAGGCTGTGGAAGCTAGAAGTTGGCACTCGTAAGTAGATCAAGCCGAGGCAGTATGAAGCCGGGCGGATGCCCGGCTTCTATTGCTATTGGGCGTTAAGGGATTTGGAAGACCTTACCCCACTAATAGTCTTGAATGATACGAAGGTAAAAGGGCCACGAGGGCCCTGATAATTGGTGGGCGTTAAGGGATTTGAACCCATGACCTCCTGCTTGTAAGGCAGGCGCTCTCCCACTGAGCTAAACGCCCTTGTATCTTATTGTGCGGTCACGAGAATGATAAACCATGCCGCGGCACGGGACAACGCGCTGCGCCTCCCGCTCCCTCAGTTTCCTCCATCCTCCTCCGCCTGCTGCCCTACGTCCATGGCGGCGTCCAGGGTGGCGTTGATCGCAGTGAGGATCCGTTTTCCTTCTTCGTACGTGTACTGCTCATCGTACAGGCGGACCTGGTCGTAGATGGCCTTATCCATAAGGGCTCTGCGCTGTCCATCCTCGTCGCCCAGGACGGAACAGGAAACCGCGAAGGCGGTGAGCATCATGCTGCGGCTCACCAAATCCGGCTCGTACTTCAGGGCCTCCTCGAACGCAGCCTTCGCATCCTCGTAACGCTTCTCCTGCAGGTAGAAGTCGCCGAGGCTGTAATAGAGGTCGGCGGACTCCGGGTTGGCGTCTATCCCCTGCAGGGTGAAGGCGATGGCCTCCTCCCTCTTCCCGAGCGCCCCCATGATCTCGGCACCCACGTAGTAGGCGCTGACGTAATTGGGGTCCATGAGGGCGACGAGTTTGAAATAGGGCACCAGTTCGGCCTCCTGGGCCGAGGCACCATAGTAAGCATGGTGCAGCTTGTCGGTCTTGATGAAGAAGGTGAAGGCGAGGTACTGCCTGGCCCCGCCCAGGAAGTCGAGCAGGCCGGAGGCGGCCGGAAGGACTCGCGCCTCTTCCCCGCCTGAACCAGCCGGTGTGGAGTCAAGCCCCCACTGCAGCAGCGCGGCCGCGAGCAGCAGCAGGACGAGCGACAGCAGCAGTATCTT
>CAYHAT010000065.1:0-12773 GCA_964354675.1 uncultured Actinomycetota bacterium
GACGACGGTTACCACAAGTTCTCCATCGCCCTCTACCTCCTGGGCGAGGTGGAGAAGGTGTTCGCCTGGATGGAGGCGATGCCCCTGGGGGAGGGCATGTGCGTTGACGCCCCCAGCATCTGTATCTGGAAGCACAAAGGGGGAGGCCGTTTCGGCAGTATCGACTTCACCTGGGCATACGATCTGTACATCAAGTCCGACTATTATTCCGCGGACGACCGCGTGGAGGTCACCGGCACGGAGGGGATCATCTGGGTCACGCGTGGACATGGGAACATGCTGGATGTCCCTCCCCTGCTCCTCTACCGGGAGGGAAAGCTCACCGCCTTCACCGACCTGGAGACGGACTGGGGGGCGAGCTTCCGCGATGCCACCCGCCATCTCCTGGACGCCGTGCGCGAAGGGACGGCGCCCCGCCTCACGCCAGAGGAAGGTAAGCGGGTGTTGCAGTTTGCCCTGGCGGCCATCACCTCGGCGCGGGAAGGCCGGGAGATACGGCCGGACGACATAGGTTGAAGCCAGAGAAGTCGTGTTTGTCCCCGCCATGTAAATGGTTCCGGGTCTATGGGAGGGAGCAGATGAACAAGAGCCTCTATTACCTGCTGGCATTCGTGGTCGGCCTGGTCATCGCCGCCCACCTGTCCATGAACGCCGACGTCGGGCAGAAGATCGCAAACGCGCGCGCGGCCAATGCCCTATTCTGGTCCATCGGGGCGGTGGTGGCAGTGATCATCTGGCTGGCCAGCCCTGACCGTTCCGCCATCACCAGGATAAAGGACGTGAACCCGCTGCTGCTGCTGGCCGGGGCTCTCGGGGCCGGTCTGGTGCTGGCCCTTGCTATCATCATCCCCAAGATAGGAGCGGGACCGACCAACGTGACCCTTCTGACCGGCCAGGTCATCGCAGCGGTGCTCATCAGCCAGTTCGCCCTCTGGAGTTCGCCCCAGGCATCCATATCCGCCCTGAAGATGCTGGGGGTGGTGGTGATGGTGGGCGGGGCATATATGGCGGTGGTGTTGTAGGGGGAGGAGTAAACCGGGCGGCGTTCAATTATTAATTAGATGATAGGCCGGCGGATGCCAACTGGTCGTCTGCCAACAGGTTGATAGGACGCGAGCCAGCTCTATAAGGGGGGAGCCTGCATGGAAAACGTCTCAGGGGTCGAGGAATATAAGAGTTACGGATACAGGTGGGTCGTACTCCTGCTGTATGGCCTGATCCTGGTCGCACAAGCCATGCTGTGGGTGAGTTTCGCCCCCATAGAGACTGACGTGCAGTTCGCCTTGGGTATGGGTTCGACAGCCATCCGGGCACTGGCCCTGGTAGGGCCGCTGATGTTCGTCTTCTTCGGCTCCTATGCCGGAGACCTCGCTGACCGCAAGGGCTTCAAGTTCGTCGCCGCCCTGGGGGCGATCGTCTGTTCCGTCTTAGGCATCATCCGCGCCATCGTCCCCCACGTCATCGACTCGGGCGCCGCGCAGTACTGGATCTTCCTGGTCTGCCAGGCGATCATCGGCGCGGCGGCGGTCTTCATCGTCACCAACATGTCCAAGATGCCCATCAAGTGGTTCCGGGAGAAGGACCGGGCCTTAGGCATCGGCCTGGCCACCATGTTTTTCTACCTGGGGACGGCCGTCGGTTTTCAACTGGTGACCACCATAGCCGCCATCCCCGAGGACGCCGTCGATGTGGGCAACAAGGCGGTGATCCAGTCGGGGTTGAACAGCGTCCTTACCATATTCGCGATCGTCATGGCCGCGGCCACCATCCTCTTCATCCTCTTCACCAGGGAGGAGCCTCCCACCCCCTCCGGCCCCCTGCCGGAGGAGGTCAAGCTCGGGACCATCGAGTCGCTGCGGCGTTTTCTGCGCTCCTCCGTCTTCCGCGCACTGTGCGTTGTGTCCCTCATCGGTTACGGGATCTATATGGGGCTCGTCGTGACCATGGAGAAGATCATCACCTACCACGGCTCCGATTTCACAACCAAGTTCGCCGCTTCTGTTGCAAGCGCCGTCATCATCGGCGGCATAGTGGGTGCCGCCATCCTCCCCGGCGTCTCCGAGAAGATAGGCCTGCGCAAACCATTTCTTATCCTGGCCGGTTTGATCCCCATCCCCATGTTGTACTTGATGGGTTTTATCGGAGCCAAGCCGGTCAGCCTGATAGCCGGTGCGCTGCTGGGCTTCTTCCTCCTGTCCGCCCTCCCGGTGACCTTCACCATAACCGGCGAGATGGAGGAGATTGGGCCGCGCCTGGCCGGGGCGGCTGTGGGCACACTCATGGCCATCGGAAGTATCGGGTCCTTCATCATCCCCTTGCTCATGGAGTTGTTGAAGACGGAGACGGCGGCGGGTATACCTGACTATCGCTGGTCCATCCTCTTCCTCATGGCCCTCGGCGTCGTGGCGGTGGCGGTGGTCCTCATCTGGGTCAAAGAGACCGGCCCACGCATCAAACGGTAAAGCCCGGCAACCTGCAGCATGGGTGTTCTTCCGGCCCGAGCCTAGGGGTAAATCTTCTTCCGGCCCTGGCCGAGGGGTAAGTCTTTCTTGCGGCCCGAGCCTAGGGGTAACGGTCTCGCTCCGCTGACACGCTCCGCTCCGACCGACCCCATAGTTCTCGGGCAAGTTGGTCATTATATAGCAGGGCTATACCCGCTTGGGGAACTTCATTTCAGGTGTTGGGAAGACACACCCTTCTGTACTACCTTCCGTACTGTCGCTGCGACCGACCCCATCGTTCCAGGGCAGGGTGTTCTATATAGGCTACACCCGGGTGTGATCCTTTCCGCTATCTCTTACTACCTATGCACGTTTCCGTTCTTCTTTCGGGTGCTTGCTGCGGCCAACCTGTTAGCCCTCCGGGTTCGTTGGTTATGGATGCCGGCGTCCTTATCCGCCGAAGTATTTCTTGTACTCCTCCGGGGTCTTTATGAGGCGGAAGGTCACTTGGGCCTGTGCCACCAATGCTCCGGACGTATCGAAGACCTTGAGGTCCATGGCCTTATCCGCCCTGCCCTCCCGCTCGAACTCGTCCAGCAGGGAACGGGCTTCCTCTGCCACTACGCGCGCGGTGCACTTCAGTTCGCCCCGCGGGGGGTGTACGTAGCGTATGTTCAAGACCGTGTTCAGGACCAGGATCTCCCTGGGGTCCAGGTAGCGCATGATAGCCATGCCCCCGACGGTCTCCGCCAGGCCGCAGATGGCCCCGGCGTGGACCAGGCCGAAGGCGTTCAGGTTGGCCTGGTCGTCCTCCATGACCAGGGTCACCAGCCCTTCTTCTTCGTTTACCTCTCGTAAACGCATATGGGTCCTCTGCGCGAAGGGACAGGCCTTCTCCACCACCTGCACCAGCATCTCCTTGTCCATCATACGGATTCACCTCCTGATACATGTAACGATCGCATCACCGCTATTCTTCCCGTCTTGCCGTTTTGATAAGCAACACTTTGGGGTCAGGCCTCAAAACTTGCACTGCAGACAATGCAGAGTTTTGAGGCCTGACCCTAGGCGAAATATTGCATGGTGCCGTCGGGGATGACCGCGACGGAGGCCTCAGCGGGGAACTCTTCCTCCAGGAGCGCCAGGGTCTCGTCCCAGTCGCGGGTCATGGCCACGCATTCCGCGGGAGCGAAGAGATCGCACATGGTCTTGTCGGGGTAGCGCGAACAGACGATGACCTTGAGCCCCTGCGGCGGTGGCCCCATCCTCATGTAGTACTCCCCGCCGTATTCCTTCCCGAAACTGCGGATGAGGTAGTGGCACACCTGGCCCTCAGGGCTGTTCACCACCAGTACGATGACCCCCTTCGCGAAGTTCACGCTGAGCATGGACATGAGCATGCATATGGCCATCTCGTTGTACTTGGCATAGGCGTTGGCCACCACGATGTCCCTGCCGGGGCTGGGCCTGGTGGCGTAGTGCTCTTTGGCCGCTGCGATCCCCAGCGCGTATTCCTCGACGGGGTCGCCCACGAAGAGGTCGGTGATCTCGCCGCGGTCGTTGATGAGCGCGTCGATCTTCACCTGCAGGCCGGACATGCGCACCACGTTCGCGATCTCCGCGTACATCACGTTGTCCTCGGTCTTCCCCAGGCCCATGGTCTCGGGGCCCCGCAGCGCCACGTCGCGGTGGAACGCCTTGATGGTCTGCACGCCGGCGAGACCGGGGAGTACGAGCTTCCCCCCTCCCCCGAAGCCGACATGCACGTGGGGGGTTATGCAGCCGATCCCTATGCGCAGGTCGCAGGACATGAATTCGCGGTTTATGTAGACCGGTATCCCCGTAGGGCTATCTCCCAGGTAATCGCAGTTCTCGTAGGGATTGTGATTGTAGACCGGGTATGACTCCACGATGTCGTCGCCCAGCTTCTTGCGGAAATCGATGTTGTGCATGGCACCGTGCATGCCCAGGGCGGGGATGAAACGGATGCTCGCATCCGGGACACCCGCTTCCCTCAGTGCATTCATCACCCACGGCAGAATGGTCTTTACCGGCGTGGGACGGGTGATATCGTCGAAGGCTATCGCCACCTCGCGAGCATCCCGGGCGAGTTCGCCCAGGGTAGGCGACCCGATGGGATTATCGAAAGCCCGGGTTATTCCCTCTGCGTCGAGAGCAGGTTTCTTGAAACCCAGGGGCTCGAGCACCTCCAGCTCCCAGCGGTCGGGAAAACGTAGCTCCGCAGGCTTGTTACCATACCAGAGCAGGTCGGGCACCGTCACCGTCTTCATGGCAAACCTCCCATGCATACAACGACATCGTGAGTTCAGACGACGTTGATATCGACCTCTGAATGGTATCCCAGAAAGCGCGCCACGTCCCCGGCTCCCTCCAATAGCAGGTCTCGGGGGACGTCGCTATAGGATTCGAACGGCGATACCGTGACGGACAGACGCCGACCTCTCCGTTCATATTTCCATACCCCGGCCACAGCCCCATCCACCAGCAGCGCCGGCACCGTCTGGCCTCCGTGGTAGACCTCTTTACGATACTCCGCGGGGACGATGAGCTCGCGATCCGCGTAACCAAGCAGATACGAATCAAAAGCGGGCAGGAGCTTCAAGATGTGTTTGGGAAGTGGTTTGCGAAGCAGCGGCAGCTTCTCCCTTGACACCCACATACTCTTACCATTCACATCCACCTCTAAGATATCCTGTGTGTCTGCGACCGCGTTCACGGCCTTTTTAGCATCACCCGCAGGAATCCCCGACCAGGCAGCGAAATCCTTTACGCTGGCGGGAGAGTATCCATCCATGTATCGCCTTGCCAGTCTTGCCGATCCAACCTCACGCGCTTCCATCACCTTGTCGCCTATCCACTCATCGAAGAGGACATATGTGGGTTCTCCGTTCTCGCGATACGGACCCATGCAGGTCAAGCCATCGAGGCTCGCATACTGGATCAGGTGGATCGGCGCCTGGGTTTTCCTATCCAGGACCAATCCCTTCTCCGACAAACTGTCCATCAATTCCCATCGGGTCATCGGTTCAGCCCCATTCAAAGCGATGCGGATCTCTCCGAGCCCTTTGGAGATGATCTCTTCGCTCAGCCCGAGATCGGCTCGTCTCTTCCTGCCTTTAGCGATAAACAGCGGTCCAAGCATCGGGATAAGCCATCGCACATCTCCGGCATCTAACAGGTGGATCGTGCCCCTCATGGCCCAGGTACGAACTAGTCTTCTGGTGCCACCGATGGCCTTATCGACATCCTCCCGGGTTAATCCCGCGATGCGCGCCCGCAGTGAAAGCATCATCGGCGAGGTCTGTTGCGCGTTGATCCCGAACACGGACCTCACAACGTCGATCAGGGAAGGTTGCCCGTCTGGCTCGTGAAGATGCTGTCCGACCATCCTGAGGAAGCGTACTTGTTGCGCGGATAGCTCATCGGGCATGTCCCGCATCGCCTCTCGAAGTGGAAAATATATCATGCATCCCCCGCCTTGATCTCCTCATATAGCGATCCCACTTCCCGCAGACCAAAATAATCGTGGTTATAGGCCGGGTATGTATCAATGATGTCGTCGTCATGTCTTGACCTTGCCGATCACTCGCATTTGCCGGAGACGGACCTGCACTCAAAATGCCGGCCATACAAATAAAAAGACGAATGTTAAGGGCTGACCCCAGTTCGGCTGACCCCAGTCCTGCCTATCGCCAATCCGTTTTCCGCCCCTCCTCCTGAGAGGGGGGCGAAGCTGCGCGCGGTGTCCCCTTGCGGATCTGGTGGTACTCGAAGAATATGGAGGCCAGTACGACGAAGATGCCCAGGACCACCAGGGCGATGAGCAGTATGGAAGTGTACCCGGCCGGCCTGGACCTCTGGTATTGCTCGTATAGATCCGCCGAACCGTCATCGGCCTCGGTGCTCTCGCGGTTGGCCACTCCCCAGAATACGGCGGCCAGCAGGAAGAGCAGCGCCACCAGCACGACGATACGCACGACCAGAAAAAACTTGTTCATACAGTGATTATACGTCAGTGGCGGAAGTGCCGCTTACCGGTAAGGACCATCACCAGCCCACGCTTGTTTATCTCCTGGAAGGTCTCCTCATCCCGCATAGACCCTCCGGGCTGGATGAAAGCTTCCACGCCCGCATCCGCTGCCATGATCACCGCGTCGGGGAAGGGGAAGAAGGCGTCGCTCGCGCATACGGAGCCCCTCGCTTTATCCCCCGCTTTGCGCAGGGCCAGGTGGGTGGAGTCGAGGCGGCTCATCTGGCCCGCGCCTATCCCCACCGTCGCCTTGTCCTTGGTGAGGACGATGGCGTTGGAACGCGTGTGCTTGGCGACCTTCCACGCGAAGACCAACTCCTCCCATTGCCGCTCGCTGGGCTTACGGTCACCCACGAAGCCGGCTTGGCTCAGGTCGTCTTCGCCAGCATCGTAGTCCTGCACCAGGATGCCCCCATCCACGCGCTTGAGGTCCTTTAACGTGGAATACACCTCTCTCTCCAGGGGCAGGCTGAGCAGGCGGATATCCTCCTTGCTCTGCAGCAGCTTGCGCGCGGGCTCCGAGTACTCGGGGGCGATGACCACCTCCACGAAGATGGAGTTGATCAGCTCCGCCGTCTCTACGTCGATGGGCCGGTTGAAGGCCATCACACTCCCGAAGGCGCTCACCTCGTCGCATGCGTACGCGCTCTGCCATGCCGCAGCCAGCCTCTCGGCCATGGCCACGCCGCAGGGATTGTTGTGCTTGATCATCACCACCGCGGGGAGCGGGAACTCCTTCACCAGGGACCAGGCCGCATCGGTGTCCAGGACATTGTTGAAGGAGAGCTCCTTGCCATGCCATTGCTCGGCGAGGACCAGGGAGGTGGAGGGGGCCCCGATCTCCTGGTACAAGGCCCCCTTCTGGTGGGGGTTCTCCCCATACCTGAGCTCCGCCTTCTTCTTGAACACCAGGTTGAGCGTCTCCGGGAACTCCTCGAACGCCTTGGATAGATAGGCGTAGATAGCCGCATCGTAGTTGGCGGTATGGCGAAAGCCCTCGGCGGCGAGCGAGCGCCGCGTCTCGCTGGAAAGATCGCCGTCGTTGCGCCGCATCTCCAGGAGGATGGAGGAGTAGCGCTTGGGGTTGGTTACTATGGCCACGCCCGCGAAGTTCTTCGCCGCCGCGCGGATAAGGGTAACGCCGCCGATGTCGATCTGCTCCACCGCTTCGGCCAGGGTGGTCTGCGGGCGCGCTATGGTCTCCGCGAAGGGATAGAGGTTGACCACCACCAGGTCGATGGGTTTGATGCCCTTCTCCTCGATCTCCTTCATGTGCCCGGGATTGCCACGGTCGGCCAGCAGGGCGGCGTGGATGTGGGGATGCAGGGTCTTCACCCTGCCGTCCATCATCTCGGGAAAGCCGGTGACCTCGGAGATGGGGACGACGTCGATGCCTTCCTCGCGCAGCTTTGCCTCCGTCCCCCCGGTGGATATGATCTCGACGCCCATCTCCCTGAGTTCCTTCGCCAGACCCACGATCCCAGCCTTGTTGGACACGCTCAACAGCGCCCTCTCGATCTTGGCCATAGATTATCCCTCCTCAGGCGTTCTTTTAAGCGACGCCATGGTCGATACGGACCGCGAGGATATGCACGTTCCTTCCCTCCACGCGTAGACGCTCCTCGCAGAAATACCGGATGGCCTGCGGATAAAGACGGTACTCCACCTCGTGGATGCGCTGGTGCAGCGTCTCCTCGTCGTCCCCGGGAAGGATGGGGACGGTATCCTGCAGTATTATAGGGCCGGTGTCCAGGCCCTCGTCGACGAAATGGACCGTGACCCCGGTGACTCTGACCCCGTAGGCGAGGGCGTCCGCTACTCCCGAGGTGCCGGGGAAAGAGGGCAGCAGCGCCGGGTGTATGTTCATGATACGGTTGCGGAAAGCCTCCACGATCTCCGGCCCCACCAGGCGCATGTAACCCGCCAGCACCACCAGGTCGACCTCGTTCTCCTCCAGGATGCGGATGAGCTCCCGGTCGTAGGCGGCGCGGTCCGGGAACGAATCGGGGTCCACGAAGACGGTGTTGAGGCCGTGCCTACCCGCCCGCACCAGCCCATAGGCGTCCTCAACGTTACTGATGACGGCCGCGATACGAGCCTGCAGCCCGCGCTCCTCTATCTCCAGGGCGATGTTCTCCATGTTGGTGCCGCTCCCCGAAACGAGGATGCCCAGCTTGCAGGGCCCGCTCAAGCCCCCACCCCCTTTCGCCTACCTCAGCCGGTGATGCAGATGCCGCCCGTACCCTCGTGCATCTCGCCGATACGGGTGGCACGGTAATTGGCCAGGCCCAGTATGTTTACGGCCTGGCGAAAATCTCCGATGTCCACGATGACCACCATGCCTATGCCCATGTTGAAGGTCCTGAACATCTCGATCTCGTCGACCTTGCCCATATCCTTGATGATCTTGAAGATGCTCGGCGGATGCCAGGCGGTCATATCTATGGTCGCGTCGACGCCGCGGGGGAGCACCCGTGGGACGTTCTCGATGAGCCCTCCACCGGTCACGTGCACTACACCCTTGACGTCTACCTCTTGCATGAGACGCAGGATGCCGGGAGCATAGATCTCGGTGGGAGTAAGGAGCTCTTCGCCCAGGGTAGCGGACAGGCCCCTCAGGCGGTCACCGGGGTCGAAGTCGTTGAGCTCGAAAAATATCCTGCGCACCAGCGAGTACCCGTTGGAGTGGAGTCCGGTGCTCATCAACCCGATGATGGCATCTCCCGGTACGATACGCAACCCGTCTATCATCTTGTCCCTGTCCACCACCCCGACCACGAAGCCGGCAAGGTCGTATTCATCCTCCTCCATCACGCCGGGATGCTCCGCAGTCTCGCCCCCTACGAGGGCACAGCCGCAGCGGCGGCAGCCGCGCGCGATACCGGAGACGATGTCCTTAACCTTGTCCGCGTCGATCTTCCCCATGGCCAGGTAATCGAGGAAAAAGAGGGGTTCGGCCCCGCAGGTGACGATGTCATCCACGCACATGGCGACGAGGTCGACGCCGATGGTATCGTGGCGTTCGAGCATCTGCGCCACTGCGAGCTTGGTCCCCACGCCGTCGACAGAGGATACCAGGACGGGGTCGGCATACCCCTCGAGCTTGCCGGAGAAGAGGGCGCCGAACCCCCCGAGCCCCGACAACACCTCGGGCCGGAAGGTGGAGGCCACGTCATCTTTGATCAGCTCCACCGCCTTGTTGCCCGCTTCTATATCCACTCCCGCGTCGGAGTAGGTCAACGGCTCACAGGAGTCCCCGTTATCGTCATCTTTACTCAATCTATTCCTGCCTTTCATCCATCCCTTGCCGATAGGTTATATCGCTCCACGCCCGCAGGGCAGCGCTCGGGGTATCCACGGGATATCGCAACCGGCGCTCGCTTCCGGGGACTATTGCGCCACTACCTTGCCATCCTCCAACCTGCATTTGGTCATTATCATGTCGTCGGGAACGGGTATGGGATATTCCCCGTCGAAGCAAGCCGTACAGAAATCCTCCTTGGGCTTGCGCGTGGCCTTCACCAGGTTGTCCATACTCAGGTAGTGCAGGGTGTCCGCCCCGATGAAGCGGCGGATCTCGTCAACCTTGCGGGACGAGGCAATAAGCTCCTTGCGGATAGCCGTATCTATACCGTAGAAACATGGGTACATGTCCGGGGGAGAGCTGATGCGCATATGCACCTCTTTCGCCCCGGCGTCCCTGAGCATCTTCACTATCTCCTTGGTGGTATTGCCGCGTACGATGGAGTCGTCCACCAACACCAGACGCTTGCCTTCGATGTCTTGAATAAGGGGGTTCAACTTCAGGCGCACCCCGAGCTGGCGGATGGCCTGGGTAGGCTGGATGAAGGTCCGGCCGATATAGCGGTTCTTGATGAGGCCTTCGCCGAAGGCCACGCCCGAGGCCTGGGAGTAACCGATGGCCGCCGGCACACCGGTATCCGGTATGGGCATGACCACTTCCGCCTCCACTGGAGCTTCGTCGGCCAGGCTCATACCCATGTGTTTGCGGGCGTGGTAGAGATAGGTGTCGTACATGATGGAATCCGGCCTGGCGAAATAGATGAACTCGAATATGCACAGCGACGGCTTGCGCGCCTCGACGGCCGCCTCGAACCTGAGGCCGTCGTCGTCGATCACGGCCATCTCCCCCGCCCCTACCTCCCGCAGGTATGCGGCGCCGATGATGTCCAGCCCGGCGCTCTCGCTGGAGATGGCGTAGCCGTCCATGTACTTGCCGACGCACAGCGGCCTGATACCGTAGGGGTCCCTCACGCCTATGAGCTTGTCCTCGGTCATAATGGCGAGCGAATAGGCGCCGTTGAGGCGCGGCAATATCTCTTTCACGGCGTCGACGATGTCCGCCGCCGGGGAACGGGCCAGGAGGACCGCGACGACCTCGGTGTCCGAGGTGGAGCGGAAGCGGATCCCCTCCGCCTTGAGCCCGTCGCGCAGTTCGACGGTATTGATGAGGTTGCCGTTGTGGGCCACGAATACCGAGCCGCCCCGGCGCGGCACCTGCACCGGCTGCGCGTTTTCCCAGTACGCCGAGCCCGTGGTGGAGTATCTGACGTGCCCGATGGCCATGTGCCCCTTGAGGTTGTTGAGGTCTCTCTCGCTGAAGACCTGGGACACCATGCCCATGTCCTTGAGCATCAGCGTCTCCTTGCCGTCGGATACGGCGATACCCGCGCTCTCCTGGCCGCGATGCTGCAGGGCGTAGAGGGCATAGTAGGTCAGTTTGGCCACGTCGTCTTCCCGGGTATAGATCCCGAATACGCCGCAGGATTCGTTGATCTCAAAACTCATATGCTGGTCTCACCTCGAGTCTCCATATATGCCGCGTTTCTCCAAGCTCCCGTCTAACCTTTGAGCAGCTCTTCGAGGGCTCCTTCCCTTGCTGAGCGCATCTCCCCCACCGCGAGGTCTATCCAGTCGTTGATCACCAGCCGGTCGCCTCCCGTTCGTCCCAGGACATACAGCGGGACGCCGCGCGTGTCCGCCAGGGCGCGCAACGGCTCCAGTTCTTCTTCACGTATGGTCACCACGAAGCGGGACTGGCTCTCGCCGAACAGCCAGCTTGTCGGAGCCAGGCCGGTCTCCACGTCGAGGCTGGCCCCGATCCCGTCCCCGCAGCAACATTCGAGGAGGGCGACTGCCGCCCCTCCCTCGGAACAATCGTGGGCAGAGAGGATGATGCCCCTCCGGATACCCTCGATGCAGGTGGTCTGGACGCCTTTCTCCATGCGCAGGTCGACCTCGGGCGGACGCCCCGCCACCATATCATGTATGAGCTTGAGGTATTCGGACCCTCCCAGCTCGTTCTTGGTGTCGCCCAGCATCACCACCAGCAAGCCCTCCGCGGGGAAGGCGATGGTGCGCCGGTGGGCCAGGTTGCCGATGAGGCCGACCATCCCCACCACCGGGGTAGGATAGATGGCCGTCCCGAAGGACTCGTTGTAGAAACTCACGTTCCCGCTCACCACGGGAAGCTCCAGGTGGCGCGCCGCGTCGGCCAGGCCCCGCACCGACTCCTTGAACTGCCAGAAGATGTCCGGCCGCTCCGGGTTGCCGAAGTTCAGGCAGTTGGTAAGGGCCATGGGCACGCCTCCGGCGGCCACCACGTTGCGCGCCGCCTCGGCCACGACTATCTGGGTACCCGCGTAGGGATCGAGATACACGTAACGGGAGTTGCCGTCGCAGGATACGGCCAGGGCCTTGCTGGTTCCCTTAACCCTCAGTACCCCTGCGTCGGAGCCGGGGTAGACCACGGTGTTGAGCTGCACCATGTGATCGTATTGCTCGTATACCATCCTCTTGTCGCACAGGTTGGGCCCGCTTACCAGGTCCAGGAGCACCCGGTTCAAGTCGGAGGGGTGGTCTAGGGTCGATGCATCGAAGGACTGCACCTCGTCGAGGTAGGCGGGCCTCTCGGCGGGCCGGTCATAGACCGGGCCGTTGGCCAGAGAAGACGCAGGCACCTCCACGACCTTCTCGCCGTACCAGCTGATCTCGAGCGTATCCCCCTCCGTCACCTCGCCGATGACCACGGCGTTCAGGCCCCATCTCTCGCAGATGCCCAGTACCACGTCCAGCTTTTCCGGCTCCACGATGGCCAGCATACGTTCCTGGGATTCCGAGATCATGATCTCGAAGGGGTCCATCTCCTCCCGCAGGGGCACGTGCTCGAGATCGATCTTCATCCCCACCCCACCGCGCGCCGCCGTCTCCGAACAGGCGCAGGATATGCCGGCGGCGCCCAGGTCCTGCAACCCCACCAG
>CAYHAT010000066.1:0-12706 GCA_964354675.1 uncultured Actinomycetota bacterium
GGGCGTCGGCTATATATAAAACCCTGCCCTGCAACGACGGGGTCGGTCGGAGCGGCAAGAAGATAGGTCATGGATCGTGCGTATCCGGCTGTACGGATACCTTAATTACGCATGGGCGTCGGCTATATATAAAACCCTGCCCTGCAACGACGGGGTCGGTCGGAGCGGAGCGTCCTAAAGAATGCTGATAACGTGCATGGTAAGGGATGGGAGAAAGGATCGCGCCCAGGTGTAGCCTACTATAAAACCACTGCCCGGGCTCGACTGGGTCGGTCGGAGCTAGGCTTGGCGCGAAGCGATAAGCCGTATTGCAAGGAGGCGAAGCCGACGCGGCAAGCTCGATTGAGTATTACATTTCGATTGATCGCTCACGTCGGAGCGGAGTGAGACCGCTACCCCTGGGCCCGGGCCGCCAGAAAACCGCTCAGTCCCGCGTCCAATATACGCGGGCGAAATCGGAATGGTGCTGCCACTGTATATCCAGGTGGCCGGAAAAAGCCTTCTCGAACTCCTTTCCCAACCGCTCAGCCAGTACGCGGTCGGTGGTCTCGATGACGATCTCGTCCTTCTTCTCCTCGATGTGGTAGATGCGGGCGGCTATGTTCTTACGCAGCTTTTTCTGCGCGACACTGCGTATAAGGTACTTTGCTTCCTCTCTATGCGTATGGAGGAAGTCCCCCCTGAGATAGACCACACCGTCTACTTGACCTTTCGCCACCCTCTCGCAACCGGGGCACAGGTGCTTCTCCCACCCGTTGCTCTTCATCGCCTTGGCCCTGGCCGCCTCGTCGAAGTCCCATTTCTGGTCGATGCAAACGGCGTAGCAGGAAGGACATATCTTCATGATCCCATTCCTCCTTCAGGCTCTCGGGAGATTCCGCCATCCGTCAAGATCCTGCGCATAGACTCATCTATCACCTCCAACAGGTTTTCCCGTTGCGTGGAGCTCAAACAGAAAACAAAGACGTCGTCCCTCAACAGGACATGCTCGGAGAAATTATCTTTTCCTGCGTGTACGGTTGCCAAGAGCGGCACAGGTGCGGCCAGGAGCCTCAACAGGGTGGAGCGGAAAGTGGAAGAGAACAACTCCATGCGCCCTATCTCGTCCACAACCAGAAGATCAGCTTCCTTCTTCCCTATCTTTAGAGCGTGCAAAGCGATTCTCTCAAAAGCTTCCACGTCGACGCCGTATTTTCCCACCCGGTGCTTCCCTTTGTAGCCTACATGCGCCAGTATTGCCGTGCCTCCCCCCAGGTCTCGCACCTCGAAGCCGACTCGATGGGGACCTTCTCTTATCTCCTCGGTAATGAAGCCCCCCGCCTTGAACCCGTCGGCTGCGAACCCCTCGACCAACCTCATCACCAGGGTGGTCTTGCCGCTCCCGGGCCTGCCGGTTAGCAGTATGTTGTTGGGCATCCGCCCCCTCAGATCCTGCGAGCGACTGGTTGTATCAGGACCGTGCCGTCGGCTTCGCTTCCCTCGCAATGACGCGATTCCGGATACCGCCAGAGCTGCGATTTCTAAAAAACGGGATTGCCGCGTCGCCTTTAGCTCCTCGCAATGACAATGTTTGATAGTAAAACTATACCCCTATGCGCGGTTTATAAACGGTTGAGATAAACGCGGGGGACGCGCTTGCCGATACCACATACAACCTCGTAGTTTATTGTCCCGAGCACCTCGGCCATGCGTTCCACCCCTACCCCTTCCTCGCCGTTTCCGCCGATGAGCGTGACCTCCTCGCCCGGCTCATAGCGATCATCCCCCATGTCCACCATGCACAGGTCCATGCATATGGTCCCAACCTGCGGGTAACGCTTGCCTGCGATGAGCACCTCCCAGCGGTTGGAGAGGGCGCGGGATAGGCCGTCGGCATAACCGGCGGGGAGGACGGCGATCCAGGCATCACGCTCGCACCTGTAGGTGAGTCCGTAGCTCAATCCCTCCCCCTCGCAAGCCTTGAAGACGTGGCTGATAGTGGTCTTTAGGGAAAGGGCGGGCCGCAGGTCCAGATCCCCGCGGTAATCCTCGCCCGGCAAGAGTCCGTACATGGCTATACCCAGCCGGATCATCTCCAGGCGCGACTCGGGAAAGGAGCTGGCTGGCCCCGACGCGGCGGCGTGGCGCATTGGTATTGAAAGGCCGGCATCCCTCAGCTCTCCGGCGACCCGGTTGAAGACCTCCCATTGCCGCAAGGTGAAGGGGTCGCCCGGCACCGAGGACATGGCGAGATGCGTATACAACCCCTCCAGTTCCAGGCCGGGCAGCCCTGCGATCTCCACCCCCAGTGTGGCCGCCTCCTGTGGGCTCGTACCCACCCGGTGCATACCCGTATCAACCTTGAGATGTACGGGAACCTCCCTGCCGCTCGAGGCACATGCCTGCGAGAGGGCGCGAGCGTAATCCAGGGTATAGACAGTGGGTACGAAGCCCAGCTCCACCACCCTTGCCGCCGCAGCTGGCGGAGGTTCGAAGAGGAGGTGGATGGGAACCTGCAGGCCGGCCGCCCGCAGTTCCTCCCCCTCTTCGACCAGCGCCACCCCCAGCCGGCTCGCCCCGGCCTGCAGTGCAGCGCGTGCCGTCTCCACCGCGCCGTGACCGTAGCCATCGGCTTTGACCATCGCCATCACCTGGCAAGAAGGGCCGGCCAGCTCGGCGTAGAGGCTCACGTTGTGACGTATGCACTCGAGGTCCACCTCTGCCCGGGTGGGACGCCAGGTGCCACTCTCGGCCATGGCGCGCTCAACCCCCGATTAGGGTCTTCAGGATGTCGGAACGCGTTATCAGACCCTGTAGTCTTTCGTCCTCTACCACCAGTACATACTCGAGGTCCTTATCCACCATGAGAGTGGCCACCGCCTCCACGCTGTCAATGGGATCGACCGCGCGGTATTCTTCTTCCATGACGTCATGGGCTACCGAGCCCACGGCCTGCCGCAGCTCCTTCTTGAAGCGGTTGAGTGAAGAGGGCAGCATGATATAGCTGTCCAGGAAATGGATGAAGGACGGGAATTGGATCTTGGCGTCCTGATGGACCAGGTCCTCCTCGTCTACCACGCCCAGCACTTTGCCCTCCTCATCCACCACCGGCAGGCAGCGGATGCGGTTGTCCAACATGATCTGGGCGATCTCCTTGACCGGGGTTTCTGGGCCCACGGTCATGGGGTCCGGGCTCATTATCTCTCGCGCCGATTTCACGTCCTCCAACCTCCCTCTCTCTTGTGCAGCAGTCCCGACAAAGCCAGTGGCAGCCAGGAGATGACGTCACCCGCCACCATGCCGATGGGCCCCACCATATGGGCGGCGAGTTCCGCCGCCCTGCCGTGGATGAAAACGCCGCAAAGCGCAGCGTCCAAAGGCTCCAGGCCCTGGGCGTATAAAGCCGCCGTGCAGCCAGTCAACACGTCGCCGCTCCCCGCCGTGGCCAGACCCGCCAAGGCCATCGGATTGATATAGGCCCTGCCGTCCGGGCTCGCGACCAGGGTGTAGGCCCCTTTGAGGACTGTCGTGCAACCGAACCTGCGTGCCGCCTCCAGGGCGGATCCCAGACGCGAGGCCTGGATATCCCTTGCCTTCCTGCCGAGCAGTCGTCCCAGTTCACCCGGGTGGGGAGTGATGATCGTGGGGTATTCCCTGCCGGACAGGCAATCTATCTGTGTTGCGGCGCAGTTTATACCGTCGGCATCCAGGACCACCGGCTTTTCCGCCTGGCGCAGGAGCCCCGACACCACCTCGCAGGTGGCCGGTGCCGTCCCCAGCCCCGGACCCAGGGCCAGAACGTCGTAAGCGGCGAGGGCCTCCAGCACCGCATCCAGCGCTCCTGCGGCGAGGTGTCCTGCTTCCTCGTCGGGCAGGGGCATAGTCATAACCTCGGTGAGCTTCACCTCGAGGATGGGGTTGAGCCCTGCGGGAGCGCCGAGGGTCACCACGCCGGCACCGGCTCGCATGGCTGACCGGGAGCATAGTACGGCGGCGCCGCTAAGTCCCACCGAGCCTGCCACCACCAGCACGCGGCCGCATTCTCCCTTGTGGGCGTCGGGACGCCGGCGCGGCAGCAGGGCAGCTACATGCTCTTCCTCGATGGTGTATATATCGCTCTCTACGACCTCGTCGAGGAGGCGCGGGGGTATGCCGATATCCACCACCACCAGCTCCCCCACCCGCTCCGCCCCGGGATAGAGAAAGAGGCCGACCTTGGGCCAGGCGAAGGTCACCGTACGCACAGCCTTCACGGCGGATCCCGCTACCGCTCCGGTTTCTGCTTCCACGCCCGATGGGATGTCCACGGACAGCACCGGGGCGCCGCTGTCGTTTATCGCCTCGATGGCCACTGCGACATCCCCCTCCGCCGCGCCTCGGAACCCGGTACCGAAGATGGCATCTATGACCAGATCCGAGCCCCGGAGCTCGCCCTCCAGGAGGGAAGCACCGGCTGCCGTCACCTCTCCACCCTCCTCGAGGAAGCGGTGGTGGTTTGCGGCGGCGTCGGCGGTCAGCTCATCCTCGCTGCCCAGTAAGAAGACCTTTGCCGCAGCGTCCCAGGACGCCAGGTAGCGAGCGGCTACGAAGCCGTCTCCCCCGTTGTTCCCCTTGGCCGCGACTACGGATATCCTCTTTCCGGCACAGAGGCCGAGTAGGTCACGGGCCTGTTCGGCTACGAACCTGCCAGCCCGTTCCATGAGGTCGAGGGAGGGGGTGCCACTTTGCACCGCCGCCCGGTCCAGGGCGGCCATCTCGGTGGGGAACACCACTCTCATGATGCGGACCTCCCGCCGACAGCCTGTGCAATAGCGACGGCCATATCCCGAGTGTGGGATACGCTTACCAGGATCTTCTCCACGCCGTGACGCGCGGCGATCTCCCCGGCGTTACCCGAAAGCTTCATATACGGCCTCCCGCCCTCGTCCACCAGCATCTCCACCTCCCGCCAGGACAATCCCCTGATCCCGCTCCCCAGGGCCTTGGTAGCGGCCTCCTTGGCAGCAAAACAGGCGGCGTAGCGGCGGCCTGGACGGGCGCAGTCTTCACACCGCTCCCTCTCCCGCGCAGAGAAAACACGCGGCACGAAACCCTCGTGCCGCGCTATCGCTCTCTCTATCCTTCCGACCTCGACCAGGTCGATGCCAATACCCAGGATCTCCATAAGCCCTTTCGTATACCCGCGCCCGCATCTAGTGCACCGTCCCGCGAATAGGTTGACGCACCAAGCCGGGCATCCGGCGCTTTATATCTTCATTCTCCACCCCGGTGCCGTTCCCTCCCCCTACTCCACGGTCACCGTCTTGGCCAGGTTACGTGGCTGGTCTACGTTGCACCCGCGCAGCTTGGCGATGTTGTACGCCAGGAGCTGCAGGGCGGGGGCAAGTACCACCGGGTTGAAGTGCGCTTTTACTTCGGGGACGTAGATGGTCTCCTCACAGAACTCGGCGACCTCCCGGTCTCCCTTGGTGGCCAGAGCGATGACCGGGGCTTGGCGCGCCCGCACCTCCTCGATATTGTTGCGCACCTTTTCGTATATGGGGTCGCGCGGGATGAGCGCCACCACCGGGAAGCCGGGGTGGAGCAGGGCGATGGGGCCGTGCTTCATCTCCCCCGCCGGGTAGCCCTCGGCGTGGATGTAGGATATCTCCTTGAGCTTCAGGGCCGCCTCCATGGCCCTGGGGTAGTTGATCTTGCGGCCCAGGAAGAGGAAATCTTCGCAGCGACAATACTTGTCGGCGCAACGCTCGATCGTCTCTGTGTCCTCGAGTACCTCCGTTATCTTATTTGACAGTTTTTCCAGCTCCGAGAAGGTCTCCTTGATGAAACCCTCCTCCAACAGGCCCCGCTCCTGTCCCAGGTACAGCCCCAGCAGGTAGACCGCGGCTATCTGGGAGATGAAGGTCTTGGTGGCTGCCACCCCGACCTCCAGGCCTGCGTGGGTGTAGATAACGCCGTCGGAATCGCGGGCCATCATGCTCCCCACGATGTTCACGATGGACAGGGTGGGCGCGCCGCTCTGGGTGGCCCAGCGCACGGCGCTCATGGTATCCAGGGTCTCCCCGGACTGGCTCACCGCCACCACCAGGCAGGTGGGGTCCAGTCGCGGCTCGCGGTAATAGAACTCGGAGGCTATGTCCACCTCCACGGGTATGTCCATCCAGGCCTCGATGATATACCGGGCCAGGAGGGAGGCATGATAGGACGTGCCGCACGAGACGAAGATTATCCTCTGGATGGCTTTGAGGTCGATCGCGGCGTCCTCCAGCTCCTCGATGCGCAGTGCGCCCGACTTCGTCAACCTGCCCCGCAAGGTGTCTGTCCAGGCCTGGGGCTGCTCGAAGATCTCCTTGAGCATGAAATCGGCGTAGCCGCCTTTCTCCACCGCGGACACGTCGAATGGGACCTCGAAGGAGGAGCGCTCCACGGGCCTGTCCTGCGCATCGACAAGCTCCCACCCGTCCTTGGTTATCCTTGCCAGTTCGCCGTTCTCCAGGGCCACCGCATCCCGGGTGATGTCCAGGAGGGCCGGGGTGGCCGAGGCCAGGAAGTTCTCGCCTTGCCCTATGCCCATGACGAGCGGGCTGTCCTTGCGCGCGCCCACCAGCACCCCGGGCTCGCGCGAGCTCATGAGCACCAGCGCGTAAGCCCCCTCTACGTCCTGCAGGGCGCGGCGTACCGCCTCCAGCAGGTCGTCCCCGTAATACTCTTCGACCAGGTGGGCGAGGACCTCGGAATCCGTCTGGGAACGGAAGCGGTGTCCTTTGGCCTCCAGCTCCTCGCGCAATTCGTGGAAGTTCTCGATGATGCCGTTGTGCACCACCGCGATCTCCTCGCTGCAGTCCAGGTGTGGGTGGGCGTTCTCCATGGAGGGGCGCCCGTGGGTGGCCCAGCGCGTATGCGCGATACCCATGTCGCCCCCTCCCGCGAACCAATCCAGGTACGGCTCCAGGTTGTCCAGGTTGCCCTTGCGCTTGAGCACGGCTATCCTCTCGCCGTCATAGACGGCGATACCGGCGGAGTCGTAGCCGCGGTATTCCAGGCGGCGCAGGCCTTGGAAGAGGGTCTCCGCTATGGGACGGTCCCCGATATATCCGATGATGCCGCACATATCAGCACATCTCCTTCTCGATAAGCGCTGCCAAAGCACTGGCGGTCTCTGCGGCGAGGTCGGGATCCAGGGCTTCCACCATCACCCGCACCAATGGTTCGGTGCCGGAAGGGCGCAGCAGTACGCGGCCCTCGCCCGCCAGTTTCTCTTCCCATTCGCAGATCGCTTGCGAGATGTATGACGATCTTCCCAGCGCCTCCTTGTCCTTGACCACGACGTTGATGAGTATCTGTGGGATCCGCTCCATCACGCCGCTGAGGGCGGAGAGGGGCTCGCCTGATCCCACGATCGCCTCCATGAGCTTGAGGGCTGTCAGCAGGCCGTCACCGGTGGTGGCGTGGTCGCCGAAGATGATATGCCCGGACTGCTCTCCGCCCAGGCTGAGTTCCTCCTCCAACATCTTCTCCAGGACATAGCGGTCTCCCACCGGAGTGACATGGACCCGTATTCCCTCCCGTTCCATGGCGCGGTGGAATCCCAGATTGGTCATGACTGTGGTCACCATGGCATCGTCCTTGAGCAGGCCTCGATCCTTCATGTGCAGGGCACAGATGGCCATGATAAAATCGCCGTCCACCAGCTGGCCCGCCTCATCCGCCGCCAGCAGCCGGTCCGCATCGCCGTCGAAAGCCAGGCCAAGGTCCGCCCCTGTCTCCAGCACCGCCTGCTGCAATGACTCGGTGTGGGTCGAACCGCATCCACGGTTTATGTTCAAACCGTCCGGATCGGCGTTGAGCACCGTGACCTTTGCACCCAGGCGCTCCAGGAGCATGGGGGCCAGGCGAAAAACGGCCCCGTTGGCGCAATCTATCACTACCTTCATGCCTGCGAGGTCCGGGCTTGCTACGGCCAGCAGGTGGGCGAGGTACTGCTCCTCGGCATCCTGCGCCACGCTTATGCAACCGACGGCATCGCCGTTAGGCCGGCTGCCAGTGACCTCCCCGTTTATCAGTGACTCCATCTTCGACTCGACCTCGTCCGGGAGCTTGAAGCCGGAGGAATGGAAGAACTTGATGCCGTTGTCCCGCGCGGGGTTGTGTGAAGCCGAGATGACCACTCCGGCGTCTGCTCCCTTGAACCCGGTCAAGAAGGCCACCGCCGGCGTGGGGATGACGCCCAGTAGCTCTACCCTGCCCCCAGAGGAACAGATCCCCGCGACCAGGGCAGATTCCAGCATAGTGCCTGAGATGCGGGTGTCTCTCCCGACCACCAAAAAAGGCCGGGTATTATCCCTGGCCAGCACCTTGACCGCCGCGTATCCCACCCGCAGGGCAAGTTCGGGGGTGAGTTCGAGGTTGGCGACCCCTCTTATGCCGTCGGTCCCGAAGAGCCGGGATTCTCCCTCTGGCTTTTCCATAACTCGCTCCCGTTCAATCTATATCTGGACTATAGCACCCCTTGTTTCTGACCATCAAGGAAACACGGGCCCGAGTCCCTGTGTAAAAAAGCGACGACCTGCCACCGAAGATTATGGAATGCCCGGTCGAGGTAAAGATCAGCGCTTGGAGAACTGGGGGCGCTTGCGGGCTTTCTTCAAACCGTATTTCTTGCGCTCCTTCATGCGCGGGTCGCGCCTGAGGAGCCCGGCTTTCTTCAGGTCCGTACGAAGGGTCTCGTCGCAGTCCACCAGGGCACGAGCGATGCCGTGGCTCAGCGCTCCGGCCTGTCCGGATATCCCTCCCCCCTTGATGGTAGCGAAAATGCGATAGCGGCCGACGCTCCCCGAGACCTCCAGGGCTTGCATCACTTGGTAACGCAGGGTCGGGCGCGGGAAATATTCCTCGATGCTCTTGCCGTTTATCTCTAACTCGCCGTCTCCCGGGTACAGCCATACCCGCGCTACGGCCTCTTTACGCCTTCCCGTTCCGTAACCTAGCTGCTGCGGCAAAGGATCCACCTGCCTTTTCACTCTACGCTGGAAGCCAGGGACAACTCATCCGGCTTCTGTGCCGCGTGGGGGTGGTCGGGACCGGAATAAACGTGCAGCTTCTTGAGCATGGACCGGCCCAGGCGGTTCTTGGGCAGCATGCCGCGGACCGCCTTCTCCACCACCAGCTCGGGCTTGTCCCGCATGAGCACCTCGTAGGGGATCTCCTTGAGGCCGCCGGGGTATCCCGAATGACGATAATATATCTTTTTCTGGAGTTTATTGCCCGTGAGCATGACCTTGTCCGCGTTGACGACGATAACGTGATCTCCCACGTCCAGGTGGGTGGTGTAGATGGGCTTGTTCTTGCCCTTGAGGATCTTGGCCAGCTCCGCCGCCAGCCTCCCCAAGACTAAGCCGTCGGCGTCCACCAGCCACCATGACCTGGTTATATCCGCCTGCTTCACGCTGTACGTCTTCATCCTCTTACGTGCCCTTTTACCTTCCTCCTTAACGCACGACAAGCAATAATGATAGAGGTAGCGGGTGGTGCTGTCAAGGAAACGGACGCCCTCACCTATTTCCCGTTCAGCTTGCCGTCGGCCATGTGAAAAGCATGGTCGGCCACCTCCAGGACGGACTCGTCGTGGGTGACGATGAGCACGCATTTATGGTCCTCGCGGGCCAGCCGCACCAGTATATCCACCACCGTTCTGCCGGTGGCGGTGTCCAGGTTGCCGGTGGGCTCGTCCGCCAGGATGATGTCCGGGTCGTTGGCAAGAGCGCGGGCGATGGCCACCCGCTGCTTCTCCCCCCCGCTCATCTTGTTGGCCCTGGTGCGCTGCAACCTCTTGTCGATACCCATGCGCTCCAGGAGATCCACCGCGCGACGGTGCTGCTCCTCCGAGGGCACCGAGGACAGGTCCATGGGCAGGGTCACGTTCTCCAGTGCGGTGAGCGCTGTTACCAGGTTGAAGAACTGGAATACGAACCCCACCCGTACCCGGCGGTATGCGATAAGGTCCGCTTCCGGAGAGCATATATCCTCCCCGAATACCCTGATCTCCCCCGCATCCGGACTCTCGAGGGAGCCCACGAGGTAGAGCAGGGTGGTCTTGCCCGAACCGGAGGGTCCGACTATGACCACCACTTCGCCCCTGCGGGCCACAAAGCTTGCGCCGTCCACGGCGACCACGTCGCCGGCCTTCCCCCGGAAGGTCTTGGAGAGCTCCACGACCTCCAGCAGACCATCAGTCTCCCCGTTGTCTTTCATGCTCTTCATGGCTCCATCGCTATGCATCCCTGCCGCCCCCTCATTCCATGCTCAGGACCCGTGCGGGCCTGAGCCGGGTTATCCAGACCACGGGTATGGCCATCCCCAGCAGGCTTATCCCGAAGAGGATGAGTATGCCGTAGAGCAGCATGTCTCCCTGATAGACCACGTCCAGATCCGCCTCTTCACCCTCGCCCGTCGGGGTGGAGAACATACCGCCCTCCTTGTAGAGGTTGCGTTCGGTGAGGCGCGACATCATGGCCGCTGGACCCGATTCCTCCGCTTCCTCCTGCACCTGGCTGCTCTCACTGCCGGAGAGCAGCCAGTCGCCTATCTTCTGGCTGATGAGGGCGGTCGCTCCCGTGGCCAGTATTATGGCAACCAGGCAGACACAGATGACCTCCACCGCGTACTGTGCGATGACCTGCCGGTCCGTGGCGCCGATGGCCTTGAGCACGCCCAGTTCCCGGGTACGGCCGCCCACGATGATGGCCATGGCCAACAGGATGATGAGGGCGCAGGCCCCCAGTGCCCCCGCCAGGCCGATCACCGAGGTCTTTCCGACCTTGAGCAATGGGTCGGAGATGATCTCGTAGTCGGTGTGGTCGGTGACGAACTCGTACTGCTCATCCTCACCCGCGTAGGCTTGAAAGGCCTGCTGCAACTGGCCGGTGTGGTCGACGTTGTCGAAATAGTAGGACCCCAGCTCGACGTAACCCGGGGTGTCGTTCAGTGTCTGCACCACCGAGAGGGGGGCGAAGAACTTGTTCCCCGCCGGGTTGAAGGTGGCGAAGGAGCCGCTCTGGCTCTGGCGTTCCGCCTCAACGGTCTCGTAGATGCCCACGATCTCCAGATCCACCTCGGCGGCCTTGCCCTTCTCGCCGGTGATAGTGGCGGTCACGGTGTCCCCTGCCTCCAGTTCGTTCTCCTCGGCGAGGTTCTTCTCGATCAGCACCACCCGGTTTCCCTCGAGGTGATCCGCGTAGGTGTAATAGGTGCCGGCGATGAGCTTTTTATTCCCGTTGAGGAACTCGGAGGCGGAGGCGCCGTTGGTATTGCCTTCGAAGACGAAGGTGTTCTCGGTGATGCCGGTGGAGGCGGCGCTCTCCTTGATCTCCTTGCTGAAACCCAGCATGGTCGCCAGCTCGACGTTCTTGAGCCCGGGCATGGTCACACCCGAGGTGAGCACCTTGTCGTAGGTGATGATGTAGGGGTCGCGGGAGAAGCCGTCGACGAGCTCCTCCGGCACCAGGGTCTTTGCCCTCTCAGCGAGCTCCTCCTCCTCGGAGAGGCCGCGGGCTTCCTTGGCCCTCTCCGCCTCGCTCTTCTCGCGCTCTGACTCGAAAGTGGACATCATGAAGCCGGAACTCGACCGGACCTCGCCGTAATTACCCACCCTTTCCTTAACCGCCTCGGTCTGGCTGTCCGCGGCCAGCTTCACCGCCAGCATGGAAAGGGAGAAAGCCAGGCACACGAAGAGCAGGAGCACAACCACCAGGTTGCCCGCGGGATGGCGCCGGAAGCTCCGGAAGCCCCTTTTCGCCGAGCGCATGTAAAGCTCCCTTCCCTACTCAATCCGGGTAGCCGGACAGGTCGATCTCGATCTCATCCCCGGAGTCCTCTCCCTGCACCTTGTGGACGACCAGGTTGGTCCCCTCCTTGGTGACCCCCTCGTTGCGGGCGGTATTCTTGGGGTTGAGGTCGTAGAAGAGGAACACCCCGTCCACGGCTTCTCCTATCTTGAGCATGTAGGCCGCCGGCTGCAGGGTCGTATAGTCCAGAAGAACGCCGGAGATCATATTCTCCGACACGTATTTACCCAGGGCGCCGTTCATGCCGTAATATTCCTCGTACTGGTCGGCGGTGATGCCTTCGCTCCAGATGCGGAATGAGTACTCGGAGAGGTCTACGAGGTCGTCGCCCACGTTCTCGACCAACAGTTCGATCTCGTAGTAATCGCCGGCCACCTCCCTTTGCCCAGAGGTGAGCACGTCCGCGTTGGAGTCCTGGCGTGTGGCCTCGATCACCGTGAAGCGTGCTCCTGCCAGCTCCGCCGAGGTACCCGGGAGAGCCGTAGTGCCCTCCTCTTTGCCCTCTTCTTTCTCCTCGGTATTCTCCTCATCGCTTTCCAGCGCCAGGTCACCGCTTCCGGTGGTCTGCGTGAGCATCTCCTCGCTCGTCCCCGGGGGATATCTGCTGGCATCCTCTGCAGACTGAGCCGGCTGCGGCTCGCCGCCGCAGGATGCGGCCAACATTGCGAACATCGTTACGAACATCAGGGTTGCCGCAATAAATACACGATCCCTCGCCCGTTTACTTTTCATCATAGGATCAACTCCCACTTCTTACTCCTGGCACTGCAGCATAACATGTGACTGTCGAAAGGCGCCTATCGGTTCCTTCAGGCAGCCTTGCTCACATCAACACTTTGGGGTCAGACCTCAAAAATTGCCTCTCATTATTACGACGATTAACA
>CAYHAT010000067.1:0-12686 GCA_964354675.1 uncultured Actinomycetota bacterium
TGATCCTCCTTACCCAGGTGATGCAGGACATCTACGAGTGGGAGATTCCCTCAGAGACCCTATCAGAGTGAACCACCACGCAACGCCAGCTGGTCTACCACTATGTTTCTTCAAAGGAGGTTGAATGGAAGCACGGTACGAGACCGAATTAGTCAAGAACCGCCTCATTCCCATGTCGGATGGCGTGACCTTAGCGGGGGACTTGTACCGTCCCGTGGTAGACCATACAGTTCCCGCCCTGCTAAGCTTCTACCCATATCACAAAGACGACGATATGGGCCCTGGATACTTCGAAGGGGCCCTGAGGGCCCTGGCCCAGGCGGGGTACGCTTGCCTCCTAGTGGACGTGCGGGGTACCGGAAATTCCGCGGGCCACACGGTCGCTGAAATGGAGAAGCGCGAGCTGCGTGATTACTATGAGGCAGTCGAGTGGGCTGCGGGCCAAGAGTGGTGCGATGGCAAAGTAGGCGTGTGGGGACTATCCTACGGTTCCTTTGCCGCCTTGGCCACGGCCGAAGAGGGTCCGCCGCACCTAGGTGCGGTGGCAGCCTTTCACGGGGCCAAGGCCGCCTCGGCCGAGTGGCGACTGACGGGGGGCCGTCTCAGCCTCCTCCAGTTTGTCGCCAACTGGGCCTCCTGGATGGTTGGCCAGAACTACATGCCGCCAGGCTTCCGTGACCCCGAAGGCCGCTGGCTCTCGGTATGGCGCGACCATCTGGAATTCAATGTCCCGTTCTTGGTAACCTCGCTTGACAGACTGCTATCGGGCGACACCGAGCATGAGCCCACGGGCGCGAGGTCGCAGCGCATCCAGACACCGGTCTACCTATGGGCTGGTTGGCACGACAGGTTCGCCAAAGCCATGATAGAAGCCTTCCAAATGATCAACGCCCCCAAGAAGCTGACGGTAGGACCCTGGGTGCACGTGATGCCGGACGTCGGCCATGCGGGGCGCCTCGACTACCTGCATGAGCTACTACGTTGGTTCGACTACTGGTTGAAGGGCGAGGACACCGGCATCATGCAGGAGCCGCCCGTGGCGATTTGGGTGCAGCAGCGCGAAACCTGGGTCTGGGCAGAGGACTTCCCGCCCACGGACGTAAGAGAGGACGTCTTCTACTTGGGACCCGAGGGCACCCTATCAGAACACAAACCCAGCACACAGGGAATCGACACCTTTGAATATGATGCCGCAGTGGGGGTGCACTCCGACCTCTACGACCCTATGGGCACCGTCTCGGGTCTTCCTCTGGATCAGCGATTCGATGAATTGAAGGGTACCACTTACACCACCGCCCTCCTGGTCGAAGACATGGAGCTGTGCGGAGCCCCCCAGGCCCTGATCCAGCACACGTCAACGGTCCGCCAAACGGCTCTCGTGGTCAAGCTGTGCGACGTATTCCCTGATGGCAGGTCGGCCTTGATCACTACCGGTTCCCTGGATGTGGAGTGGGCGCAGAGTCACGACTCAACTTGGGGAGATGTGTCTCAGAACGGCCCAAGCGCACGGCTCAGCCTCATGCCCACCGCCTACCTGATTCGCGCGGGTCACAGGCTGCGGGTGTTCATCGCAGGCTCGGACTTTCCATGGCTGCTGCCTAGCAGCGGTTCCGGGGAAATCGGGATTGCCTGGGGTAGGGAACCCCTCTCGTTGGTTCGCTTGCCTGTTCGTCATTCTCGCGCCGAGGTGAGTAAACCAGAATTCCTGGTCCCCCATGAGATACCCCACATAGCCGTGAGGTCTCCCATCTGGCGAATCGAGGAGAACCCCATTGAGGGAACGGTAACAGTGCGCGTCGGGCACTCGCAGAGCCTGGCAATCGACGGAGGCGAGGCTCCGGCGACGGTAAGCTACACCCACCTGTGCTCCGCGACGGCGAGCGAGAGAGGAACGGCGCTGCCGAGCGCGCATGCGGAGAGCGAGGCATGTTGGGAGAGTGAGGGTGAGCGGATTCATCTACGCGCCGTGATGGCTTTTCGCCCCGTAGGACTTGACCTGACTGTGGACATCACGCTCAACGGCGCTCCTTATTGGCACAAGGCATGGTCGCGGCGGTGGCCCGCGGGCGGCTAGCGGAGTGAGTGCGGCGCACACAAAGGCATCGACCGACTATTTCCGACGGCGGGGGCTTCCTACAGGCTCAGGCCGTCCCGCGGAGGATGGCGGGGCACAGAGAAAGGGGGTGGTAGAGCGGAAGACCAACGGCAGGGTTCTTCAGGACGGCAGATGATTATGACAGTTGTTCGCATGACACAGTTGAGGAGGAGAAAAATGAGAGCTAGAGCCGCTGTATGCATGTCCGTTGTGGTCGTGATTGGGTTGTTCATCTCGGCCTGCGCTCCTGCAGCGACGCCCAGCGTGGCTCCTACTACCCCGGCTGAGGCGACTGCCCCATCGGGGCCAGAGGCCACACCTGCGCTTCCGCCCTCTGAGATCAAGAGGGGCGGGCTGCTGAAAGTCGGCTTTGAAGCCGACTTTCTCCAACTGGACCCCCACTTGATGGACGCCTGGGTTGACATAGTGGCCACTGACATGGTCTACGAAGGCCTCACCAGATGGGACCCCGTCACCTTGGAGCCCCAGCCGCTCCTCGCCGCAGACTGGGAAGTGTCGGCGGATGCGCTCACCTATACCTTCTATCTACGGGAAGGGGTCAAGTGGCAGAACGGTGATGACTTCGTTGCTGATGACGTGAAGTATAGCTTCGACAGAATGCTGGATCCCGAGTTTGGCTCCCCGGACGCAAGCAGGCTTAACATGGTCGAGTCCGTGGAAGTGGTCGACGACCACACAGTGGTCGTGCAGCTCACCAAGCCGCACTCGCCATTGCTGGACACGATAGTGGGATATCCAAAGATCGTGAATCAGCGCTTCGTAGAGAGCGCTGGGGGCCGAATGTCCAGAACCATGATGGGCACGGGGCCGTTCGTTCTTGACGAGTGGATTCCCGACCAAGTCCTCCGGTTGAACAAGAACCCCAACTACTGGCGGATGGGGGCCGATGGCCAGCCGTTGCCCTATCTCGATACGATAGAATTCTACCCTGCCCCCGATGAGGAGGCGCGAATAGCCGATTTCCTCGGCGGCGTGACGGACTTTGTGGAACTGGTGCCGGACAAGTACGTGCAGCCGCTGAGGGATAATCCCGATGTCGTGTTGGCTGGCGATCAGTCGATGTGGTACTCGTACATCGGTTTCCTGTGTGACACCCCGCCCTTCGACGACAAGCTCGTAAGGCAAGCGATATCGTGGGCTATCGACCGCGATGCGATTGCCGACCCTGGTTGCTTCGGCATGGTCTACCCAATGTACGGGGGAGTCCTTGCAGATTGGCACTGGGCGAGTGCCCAACTGAGGACCCACGATCACCGCGACGTCGAAAAAGCCCGTGGGCTCCTCGCAGAGGCCGGGTGGACCGACACCAATGGAGACGGCATAGTGGAGAAGAATGGCGAGCCTTTCCGGATGACAATCGCTGTGGGCGCGCCCTATGCCAGCGAGGTTACCCAAGCTGAGATGACAGCTACGTACGTCAAGGACATCGGCATCGACGCAGCCGTCGAGGTTCAGGAGTGGTCCACCTTCGTAGACAACATGGTTGGCGGGCAGCTTCCCGTCTGGTCTTGCGGCGCGGTGCCGACCGGAGACCCGGACTCGGCGTTCTACCGTGAGTTCCACTCGGACGGGGGCGCCAACCGCACCCATTACTCCAGCCCCGAGGTGGACAGTCTGCTCGACGAAGGTCGAAGGGTTGTGGATCGGGAGCAGCGCAAGGCCCTGTACCAGCAGGTTGAGCAGATCCTGGTGGAGGATGCTCCCAGAGTGTTTGTTCATTTACACCAGGAGTGGCAAGCCTCCTACCCCTACGTAAGAGGCTACGTACACATGCCCAACACCCGCTTCGAAACGCTCATCTATATCTGGCTGGATAAGTAGCCGCTGGTAAGACAGCAGGGACGCTGTGACGTCACAGCGTCCCTGCACCCTCAGTCGCTAGAGGAAGCAGCATGAGGAGCTATCTTGCCCGACGCATGCTGGTTGGGGTGTTTGTCATCCTGTCAGTAACCGTACTTGCCTTCGCCAGTACGGAATTCATTCCTGCCGACGTGGTCGATTTCATGCTGGGTAAGCACGCCACGCCGGAGGCCGCAGCGGCCCTAAGGCACAGGCTAGGGGTAGATCGACCGCCGGTAGAGCGATACTTCGAGTGGCTGGGCGGCCTGCTGCGAGGCGACCTGGGAGAATCCATCCGCACGCAGGAGCCCGTCATAGACGCATTGCGGCAGCGGTTGCCTGTGACCATCGAACTCGCCTTTCTCGCAACTATGATCTCGATGGCGATAGGCATTCCCGCGGGCATCATAGTCGGGGTGAGGCAATACTCAATGGCTGACAAGGTGTCCACCGCAGTCGCCGTGCTTGGGCTATCGATCCCGAACTTCTGGCTAGCCACGCTACTAATCTTGCTGCTGTCCATCACTTGGAAGCTGTTGCCGCCCGGGGGCCTCCTTCCGAGCCTTTTCGAAGACCCTGCGGGCAATCTCAAACGCATGGTGATGCCCGCTCTGGCATTGGGGTTGCCGTCGGCTGCCGTGTACTTCCGCATGACGCGCTCCTCGATGCTGGAAGTGATCCGCGCAGACTATATGGTGACCGCCCGTAGCAAGGGCCTGAGCGAGCGAAGGGTCGTCCTGGTTCATGCCTTGAGAAACGCCATCATTCCCGTCGTGACCGTCACTGGCCTGGAGGTGACATGGATGCTCGGCGGTTCATTCATCATAGAAACAATCTTCTCCCTGCCCGGCCTGGGGATGGGGACGGTGCAGGCAATCTACGAGAGAGAATACATAGTGCTGCAAGGGTGTCTGCTAGTCTATGCGTCTCTGGTGGTCATCACTAGCATCGGGATGGATGTGGCTTACGCGTGGCTGGATCCGCGGATTCACTTTGACTGAAGAAGGGATGCTTCTTGGTTTCCTCTGAGGATACCGGCCCATACCTTGCGATCGCTTCGGCTGACCAGAGACAGCGGTCGTTGGCAGGAGATGTCTTGCGGACGTTGCTCCGCAACAGGATGGCTGTGGGCGGGGCCGTCCTGGTCGCACTGCTTGTCATCATCGCGGCAACCGCGCCATTTGTCGCTCCCTACGATCCGCTGGCGATGAACCCGTCCGATGCGTATGCGACACCCAGTCGGCAACATCCTATGGGAACTGACGAGTACGGCAGAGACGTGCTGAGCCGAGTCATCTACGGGTCGCGCATCTCCGTATCGGTGGGAATCATCTCCGTGAGCATCTCTTTGCTCTTGGGCACGAGTCTGGGGCTGGTAGCGGGATACTATCTGGGCATCGCTGACGTGGTTGTCTCACGGATGATGGACGTCGTGTATGCGTTTCCACCCATTCTCCTGGCACTCGTGATGATATCCCTGTTGGGCTCTGGCCTCGACAAGGTCATGATCGCCATCGGGGTCGTGTATACACCGCTTTTTGCCCGCCTGTGCAGAGGTGCAGTGCTTGCGGAGCGCGGCAAAGTGTATGTAGAGGCAGCTCGGATGGTCGGTGCGGGCAACCTCAGGATTATTCGTACCCACATTGTCCCTAACGTGATGGCGCCCGTTATCGTGCAGGCCAGCCTTTGTATGTCCTACGCGATCCTGACCGAAGCCGCCCTCAGCTACCTGGGGTTGGGCACGCAGCCCCCGATGCCTTCCTGGGGGATGATGCTTAGCAAAGGAAAGGGCCTACTCTATTACTCTCCGTGGCTGTCCATCTTTCCGGGGCTCGCCATCATGGCCGTGGTGTATGCCTTCAATGTGTTTGGCGACGGGCTACGGGATGCGCTGGACCCAAGGTTGAGAGGCCGATAGGTGAAGCCCCCCGTGCGAGTGATCGGAGATTCGAGCCCGTGGAACCAGACTCCGTCATGATCTGGCCGCCTAAGGACGGCAGCTTCGCTCGCTCATACAATCGCTTTGGCGGCAATCAGGTTCATATCGAGCAATCTCGCACTGGCAGCTTCCGAAGGCTGCGGCATTGGAACCCTCTGCCAAGTCGAGTCGGCGCGCACGGGCGCGGATGACCCGGCGAAAATCGAAGTTGAAGATCGGCCCACTACATGTGGCCCAGCTCAGTCAACTTGACGCGGGCCTGACAATTCCAGACCGTCTGATGCCTTACTGTCTAGCCTTCGGCGGAAGCCCGGCTCGGACCCTGTCGTCACTGTTCTTGCAGCAGCAGAAGGAGCTGATAGATGACCCGAGGTGATAGTGAACAGGCCAAAGGATGCGGAGTTCTAGTCGAAGACGTTTGTGCGGGTCCACATGAAAAAGAAGGTCCCTACGAGATCAGCACGAGAGTCAATGGAAAGTGGCACGCGTTCCAAGTGTGGCGCGAGATAGAACCGTCACACACTCTGGCGCATCTGCTGAGGGAGAACCTGGGTCTGGCGGGACTGAAGATCGCATGTGACCAGGGCGCATGCGGCGCATGCACTGTCATAATGGACGATAAAGCGGTGCTATCGTGCATGATACTCGCCGTGGAAGCCAACGGGCACGACATAACGACCGTGGAAGGTCTACCGGAGGATGACCCGGTCGTAGAGGCTTTCGCCGAACAATGCGAACCAGGATACGGAACGGCTCTGCAGTGTGGATTCTGCACCCCAGGGTTTGTCATGACAGCGAAGGCCTTGCTCAATCACAACCCTCACCCCACGGTACAGGAGATCAAAGCTGCGCTCTCGGGCAATCTGTGCCGCTGTGGCTGCTACCCTGGAATCATTCAAGCCGTGCTGCGAGCGGCGGAGAAGGCGGATCACCGGTGTGGGAGAAAACGATGAGAGAAGCATTCAAGCCGCGCGTCGCCCGCAAATACGTCGGAGCCTACCAACCCAGGGTAGACGGCAGAGAAAAGGCCGCCGGAAGAGCCGAGTATCTGGATGACATTGCTTCGAAGAATCGCTTCCCGGGGATGCTATATGCCAAGGTCCTGCGGAGTCCGTACCCGCATGCTCGGATCAAGAGTCTGGATCTGAGCAAGGCCGAGGAGCTGGCTGGCGTTCATGCCATCCTTACTTATGCTGATCCCAAGGTGGCTTCGCTTAAGATAACCTCGAATGCTTGGACTAGTGTCCCGACCACACCGTACGATCGGTATACGATGCTCAGATACAGTGATCGCCGAGTTCTCGGCGACCACGTCCGATGGGTGGGCGACGAAGCAGGCGTAGTAGTGGCCGCCGAGAGTGAGGAGACGGCCGACGAGGCGCTCAAGCTAGTTGAAGTAGAATGGGAAGTGCTGCCTTTTGTCTTGGACCCGCAACAAGCGATGGAACAAGGCTCTCCCGTGATCCACCCCGAGATCGATCCAGATAGCAACGTACTTCCTGCGGACCCGAGGCGTCCCGGGGACTCGGAACCCATCGAGTTCGAGGAAGAAAGTGTGACAAAGGACGTGTTCTGCGAAAGGGGTGACTCTAACAAGGCTCTTGCCGAGGCCGACGTCACAGTTGAGGTCGACTCTGAGTACCATCGAGCCGATCACGGCTGCCTCGACAGCATGGGCTGCATGATCTACTGGGAAGGCGACACCGTGGTCTGCTGGACCAACTCGTATCAGGCTGACCAGACGAGAATGATGATAGCCAGTATGCTGGGGCTCCCGCTCAACAAAGTCCGAGTCATCTGCCCCTACGTAGGAGCCTCGATGGGCAGATGGAACGTAGGTGATCAAGTGTTTTTCGTCTTCATAGCACTGCTGGCGAAGACGACGGGCAGACCCATCAGGTTCAAGCACACCAGGAGAGAGGACTTCCACGACACGAGGCAACCTATACGCTGGCACTGCAAGATGGGGGCGAAGAGGGATGGCACGATAACCTCGGCGTACTTCAAGGGTCTGGCCGACGCAGGCGCATATGCGGAGTGGGTCATGGGGATACTGAAGTCTGAACCTTTGGAGATCGACGACCGTTGCCTCGCCCACATCCCCAATGTCAAGATGGAGGGCTATGCAGTCTACACCAACAAAATACCCAGTGGAATGATGAGGGGCACAGGCAACATCCAATTCAACCTCGTGCTGGGACTTGCCGTAGACGTGCTTGCAGAGAAGTTGGGAGCTGATCCCTTGGAGCTGGCCATCAAGAACTTCGGGCATAAATGGGGCCCCATCCCCAACAAGGACCTGGAGGCGGTGCTGCGAGAGGGGGCATCCAAGATAGGCTGGGAGAGGCTGCACAAACCAGGAGAAGGCCCTACATATGATGGGCACAAGAAACGGGGCATCGGATTCTCCTTCCATAATGGCTGGCACGCCCAGTGGGAGGAAAGCATTAGAGGGCAAATTCAGGTCGGAGTCAGGGTCAATCCCGATCTCTCTGTCATATTGGAGGCCCCGACCGTGGAGACTGGACCAGGCTCAAACAGCTGCAATGTCTTTGCCTGCGCCGAGGCCCTGAGCTTCCTAGGCATTCGTCCGCAGGACATCAAGTGGGTCTCAAGGGTCGACACCGAGACCGGCTACAAAGACTGTGTGCAGACGGATAGTGCGGTTTCCCACCTGCAGGCAGAACTCATGCCCCTACTCGCGGCGAGGGTGAGGGCGAAGATCCTCGACCTTGGTGCAGCACACTTCGGGGTTGCGCCCGAGAGTCTGGACATCCGAGAGGGGGTACTCTTCTCGAGGGAGACGGGGCAAGAGATAACCGTGAGACAACTGCTGTGGCAAGGGGATATGGTCCCCATCCTGGAGAGCGTCAGCCGTCGGCCGGATGACAGCGCAACAGGGGTTCCCTACGTCGCGACATTTGCGGAGGTGGAAGTCGACACAGATACCGGGAAAGTAGACGTGCTCCGACTGGTGATCGTCAACGACTGTGGGACGGTCATGTACGCCACAGGCGCCGAAGCTCAGCAAATAGGTGGCCAATGCATCGGTGTGGGGGAAACTCTCACAGAGGAAATCATCTATGACGAGAGGACGGGGATTCCCCTCAATTTCAATTGGATAGACTACCAAATCCCTACCATGGCGGATTTCCCCGATGTTCAACCTGTCCTCATGGAAGTGTGGAGAGGAGCTGGCGAGTACGGAGCCTGTGGCATAGGAGAATCTGTCTTGTGCTGCACGCCGAGATCCATAGCCAACGCGATCTACAACGCAGCAGGTGTCAGAATCAACGACATCCCCATCAAACCGGAGAAGGTTCTTCAGGCTCTGGCCGAGATCGCCCAAGGCGCTTCGGCCGAAGGCGCGACGTGACCAAGTGAGATCCTTCAAGCACCTGAATCCAGAGACGCCTGATGGCGCGGCTGCTGCTCTCGCCGAACATGAAGGGAACGCGTCGGTTATCGCGGGGGGAACAGACCTTCTTGGAACCATGAAAGACGGCGTGCATCCAAAGTATCCGGAGGTATTGGTCAATCTAAAGACCATCCCTAACCTGGCCTATATTGAGGAAGACGCCGATGGCCTCAGGATAGGAGCGCTCACCAAACTCCACGACATAGAGACTGACCAACGAGTCAGGCGGGAATACGGTGTGCTCGCAGAAGCTGCCAAGGTGGTTGCGTCCCCGCAGATAAGGAGGATGGGAACCATTGGTGGCAACATCTGTCAGGAGCCGAGGTGCTGGTACTACAGGTATCCGGACAACTTCTTCTACTGCACCAGGAAAGACGGCAAATACTGCAACGCCTTGACTGGCGAGAACCGCTTTCACTCCATATTCGGCGCGGCCCGCGTGGAGACGCCGCCCTGTTCTTCCGGCTGCCCAGCCCAGGTGGACATCCCCACCTACATGGGCGAGATACGGAGAGGCAACATCGCGAAGGCGGCGCGATTGCTGCTGGAGACCGACCCTATGCCGGCGATTACCGGGAGAGCCTGTCCCCGTTTCTGTGAGGAGCAGTGTAACCGCGGTGATTTCGATGAAGCGGTGTCCATTAGGAGCGTTGAGCGTTTCCTGGGGGACTATGTGCTGGATAACGCAGGGCGATTCTTCAAGCCACCTAAGAAGAAAACCGGCAAGAAGGTGGCCATCGTGGGCTCCGGGCCGGCGGGGTTATCGGCGGCCCACTATCTCAGAAGATCTGGTCACGCAGTGACTGTGCTGGAGAGGATGCCAGAGGCGGGCGGGATGCTTACGTATGCTATCCCTCCCTACAGGCTGCCCAAGGAAGTGGTCAGGAGAGTGGTTAGGGCGCTGGAGAAGGTAGGCATAGAGTTCCGTGTCAACATCGAGGTGGGCAAGGATGTCACCCTCGCTGCCCTGCGCAAGGACTTCGACGCTGTGTTCGTGGCCAGCGGAGCTTGGAAGCAGCCCGTGATAGGGGTGGAGGGCGAGGAGCTGGCCAAACCAGGTCTTGAGTTCTTGAGCGAGGTGAGCGGCGGCTCACGAACCATACCGGGCCAGAAGGTGCTGGCTATAGGCGGGGGCACTGTGGCCGTGGACGTAGGCTTGAGCGCCCTCCGCCTGGGAGCCAAGCAGGTGACACTGGCCTGCCTGGAATGCCGGGAGGAGATGCCGGCCTTCGAGGCGGAGATCCAGCAGGCCCTGGAAGAGGGAGTAAAGCTGCTGCCCTCCTGGGGACCCTCAAAGATCCTCCACCGCAAAGGCAAGATCACCGGGGCCAAGTTAGTGCGCTGCACCTCCGTCTTCGACGAGAACGCTTGCTTTGCCCCTGCCTACGACAACGCGGTCACCGAGACCGTGGAAGCGGACGCCATCATCATGGCTGTGGGTCAGAGGGCGGACCTGTCCTTTGTCGATCGCAGATCATCGCGGGCCATCGCGGGCGGCCTGATCGGGGTTGACGCAGCTACGCAGGAGACCGTTGTGCCCGGCCTCTTCGCCGGTGGAGACGTGACCACTGGGCCTTCCAGCATCGTGGGGGCTATCGCCGCCGGCAGGCGGGCGGCCGAGTCCATACACCGCTACGTGACGGGAGAGAAGGCGAAGGAAGAGCGAGCAGGGGAGATAGCGACGGAACTCCTGGAGTTCAACAACGCGTGCCTGGTGAAAACCAACAGGGTCAGCATGCCCACGCTTCCTACTGAAGAGCGGAGCATAGACTCAGAGGACGCGCTGGGCTTGGACTCCACTGCCATGCAAGGGGAGGCCAACAGGTGCTTCAACTGCGGCTGTGTGGCAGTGAGTCCGTCGGATATCGCTCCTGCCCTGATAGCCTTGAACGCCAGAATCAGGACGACCAGGAGAACTCTGCGAGCAGAAGACTTCTTCGCTGTAGGTCCGATGACGTCCACCGCCCTGGATCCTGACGAACTGGTCCTGGAGATCCAAATCCCCGCTCCCAAGCCTGACACCAGACACGCTTTTCTGAAGTTCAGACTGAGGAACTCGATAGACTTCCCGATCATAGCAGTGGCAGCGGTTATCACAATGAGAGGTGAAACAGTTGACGACGCACGCTTAGCCCTGGGAGCGGCGGCACCCATCCCCATCAGGATGAAGCAGACTGAGGCCTACTTGAAGGGCAAGGCAATAACGGATGATGTTGCGGAGACCGCCGCGAACATCGCCATCAAAGGGGTTGTACCCCTGGGCAGGAACAGATACAAAGTCCAGATAGCTAAGGCCCTCGTGAGGCGAGCCCTCCTGGCTACAGCGTGACAACTGAGACGGCAGAGGCAGTCACCTTGTTACGACTGACCCCTTGACTGTCCGCAGAGGCGCCACGCCTCTCCTCCGCTAACGTCCCAGGACGCCAATTGGGCAACCTGCCTCACTAGCGCCCACTGGGTTGTCGCGCGACCGTGATGGCCGACCCAGCTGCCGATTTCGCCCCCGCCGGGGGGTAGCAGCCGATGACAGCACACTCCTCCGACAACTGTGTCCCCTCCCTTGGTGACACCCCAACCCCCCTTGGTGCCTCCCCCTGTCGCCAATATCAACTCCACACAATCGCTATAGTGTGAACATCACCCCTAGGCTGCCCACAACTCCTAGACCCCACTGCGGGTTCCGCGAAGCCGTATCTCCACGCGCGCCGGCGTACAAAAGGCTGTGACTATGGCGGATGCCATCGGGCTCATAGAACGGGGGTTCGTTGAGTTCGGAGCCGGGCGCGTAGACATGCCTCAGAGGCCTGTCATCTTCGTACCCGAGCACGATGGACTCGCGGCGTTCATGCCTGCCTTCATCAAGGGGATGGGAGCGCTGTCCATCAAGATCGTGACCGCGTTCAAGAACAACCCCAAGAGAGGAATGCCGACCATCTTCGGGACAGTAACGCTGCTTGACCCCGAGACCGGCGTTCCCCTGTCCATCATGGATGGGGGCTACCTGACCGCCGTGCGGACCCGGGCTGCCTCCGGTGTGGCCACCAAGTACCTGGCCACGAAGGATGCTCGGGTCGCAGCCATCTTTGGGGCCGGGGTGCAGGGCCGGAAGCGCCATTACAAGAAGGACGAGAGCCATGAGCAGTAGTCTGGTATTCATATCTTGTCGATTCCTCCCGCGCGGCCAGTGTCGATTGCCCGTCGCTTTGTACTCCCGAAGTAGGACGCGGGGCAACCGCGCTTTGTTCCGGGGAAGCGCACTCTGTCTGGCGGAGCGCAGCCGGCGTACCTCTGTTACCCTGACTCGAGTACCGTATCGGAGGGTGGTCCGCTGGGAATCGAGGCGACACCGCCTATCGCGAGGGCGCAGGCAACCT